>CAWUIP010000054.1:0-21130 GCA_963922415.1 uncultured Aliishimia sp.
ATGATCACGGCCCCAACGGCCAACATCCGCAGCGCCAAAAGCCACCAAGGCGTGCGATCGGTGATTTGATCGTCGTCCTTAAGACCCAAAAGCAGCGCAACGCCTGGAAATCTGCGCCGGATTGGGGCAGGCGGGACGGCGCGCAGGATCAACCACAAGATCGGAAGCGCGATGAGGCCCAAAAGCAGCCAAGGGGCCGTAAAGCCAATGCCGGCAATCACTGTCATGCTGCCTCTCCTAACGCGCGGTATAGCCACAACAGCCCAGCCTGCGCGGAGGCGTCTGTGTGATGGGTCGCAAACTGCCAACCGGCAAGCGCGCAAAGCTCGGTCAACTCGGCCTTGCGATCCGCCAGCCGCGCCAAATACCGGTCCCGCAAGTCGCCCGCTTTGAGCGTTTCATGCGCCAACGTGCCACCCATGCTCTCGAAAATCGTGCGGCCTTGGAAGGGAAAGGCCTCCTCGGTCGGGTCCAAAACCTGATACATCGCACCGCGCACGCCGCGATCAGCGGCCTTTGACAGCGCCAAGCGCACCTCGTCCAAAGGACCCATGAAATCCGAGATAAACAGCGCCCGCGCATGTGGGATCATCGCCTTGTGCTCGGGCGGCGCATAATCCTCTTCGGCATCTTCAGACAGATATTCCGACAGCCGCAGGATCTGCTGATTGCCCCGGCGCGGTGGCAACAGGGTGCCTGTGAGGCCCACGCGCTCTCCCCCGCGAATAAGCAGGATCGACAGCGCCAGGCCCATCAGGCGCGCGCGCTCGCCTTTCGTGGGCAGGTCGCCATGGCTGGAAAAAGACATCGACGCACCACGGTCGACCCAAACCATCACCGATTGTGCAATCTGCCATTCGCGTTCACGCACAAACTGCACGTCGCCCCGGGCCGACCGTCGGTGGTCGATCATGCGGCGGCTGTCGCCCAGTTGCGCGGGGCGGTACTGCCAGAAGTCATCGCCCAGACCAGACCGGCGCCGCCCGTGATCGCCCAACAAAACGGCACCTGCCAATTGCTCGGCTGCCGCCAGCAAAGGGGGCAGGCGCGCCGCTTCGGTCTCGGCGCGCGCGCGCAGGTCTAAGGCGTCACTCACGCAGCGGCCTCTTTCACGACCAGACTTTGGGCGGTCTCGTCAATCAGGTCCGCCAACCGCTCCCCGCGCGCCCGCGCGGCAAAGCCCAACGCCATCCGGTGGCTCAGCACCGGCTTGGCCATCGCGATGACATCATCCGCCGACGGCGCCAAACGCCCGTCCAACAGCGCCTTGGCGCGCACCGCCATCATAAAGGCCTGCGCGGCACGCGGGCCGGGGCCCCACGCGACAATCTCTTTGACGCGCGCAGTCGCACTTTCTTCGGTGGGGCGGAAGGCGCGGACCAGATCCAAGATCAACTCAACCACGCTTTCCCCCACGGGCATCCGGCGCAACAGCACCTGTGCAGCCAACAACTCCTCGGTCGTGAAGACCGCCGCAGATGCAGCATCCTCGGTGCCGGTGGTCGCCATAAGGATGTCACGCTCGGTCTCGCGGTCCGGGTAGGGCACATCAATCTGCACCAAGAACCGGTCAAGCTGCGCCTCGGGCAAGGGATAGGTGCCCTCTTGCTCAATCGGGTTCTGCGTGGCCAACACGTGAAAGGGCACACCCAAAGGCCGGTCTTGCCCCGCGACCGTCACGGTCTTTTCCTGCATCGCCTGTAGCAGCGCCGATTGCGTCCGCGGGCTGGCGCGGTTGATCTCATCGGCCATCAGCAACTGACAGAACACCGGACCTTCAATAAAGCGGAACGACCGTGTGCCATCCTCGCCCTTATCCAACACCTCCGAACCCAGGATGTCGGCCGGCATCAGATCCGGCGTGAACTGAATGCGGTTCCCATCCAACCCCATCACCGTCGACAAAGTCTCCACCAGCCGCGTCTTTCCCAGGCCTGGCAGACCGATCAGCAACCCATGCCCGCCGCACAAAAGCGCCGTGAGCGTCAGCTCAATCACCCGTGGCTGTCCGATAAACCGTTTCGCGATCGAGGCCTTGGCATCGCCCAACTTGGCGCCCAGCGTCTCGATCTCGGCCACGAGGCTCTCTGTGTCGCTCATGACTTCCCTTTCTCGCTGTCTATATGTCTAAGGTAGACCTAACGCCGCGCGAAGGAAGGGCCAACGGCATGAGCGCACAAAAAACTGTGACACCCTCTGCAGAAGGCATCGCCGCGTCGGTCCATGCCGCAAAAACACGCGGTTTGCCTCCCGTGCACCTGTGGAATCCGCCCTTTTGCGGCGATCTCGACATGCGGATCGCGCGGGATGGCACCTGGTTTTACCAGGGCACACCCATTGGCAGATTCGAATTGGCGCGGCTTTTCTCGACCATCTTGAAGCGGGAAGGCGACAAATACTTCCTTGTCACGCCGGTTGAAAAGGTGGGGATCACTGTCGATGACGCCCCCTTTGTCGCAGTAGATTTCGAAGCGACAGGCGCAGGCGAGGCCATGTCGATAAAATTTGAAACAAACATGGGTGACACTGCGACCGCTGGGGCAGACAACCCCATCCGGGTGGAGCGTGATCCAAAGACGGGCGAACCTGCGCCTTACATCCACATTCGCGCCGGGCTTGAGGCATTGATCGACCGCAAAAGCTTTTACCGCTTGGTCGAAATCGGCGCGCATCACGAAGGCTGGTTTGGCCTTTGGTCGGATGGCGCCTTCTTCAAAATCATCCCATCGGAGGAACTGGTATGAGCACAGCTGTCATCATTGGCGCGGGGTCAGGCCTCTCGGCAGCGCTTGCGCGTCAACTGTCGCGCCGCGGGCACGATTTGGTTCTGGCCGCGCGCGACACGGGTAAACTGGCACCCCTCGTGGCGGAAACGGGTGCGCGGGCGGTTGCGATGGACGGCTCGGACCCTGCAGCGATGGCCGCGCTCTTTGCCGATCTGCCGTCCGAATTGCGCGTCGCGATCTACAATCCCTCCGCCCGGCAGAGAGGTCCACTGATCGAACTTGATCCCGAAACTGTGCGCCGCGCGATCGAGATAACGGCCTTTGGCGCGTTTCTGATGGGACAAGAAGCCGCCAAGCTGATGCTTCAAAATGATGCACAGGACGGCGCAAAGGGCACGATCCTCTTCACGGGCGCCTCTGCGGGCGTCAAAGGGTTCCCGCAATCGGCGTCGTTTGCGATGGGCAAATTCGCGCAGCGCGGGCTGTCACAGTCGATGTCCCGCGAACTCCACCCCCAAGGCATCCACGTGGCTTGGATCAATATCGATGGGGGCATCTCGAACCCCGACCGCGCGGGCCGTGTCGACGATGGCACCGACAAAATGCTGGACCCCGAAGCGATAGCCGCGTCCTATCTTCAATTGGTAGATCAACACCGGTCTGCCTGGTCAGAAGAATTGTCCATTCGGCCTTGGGTTGAACGGTTTTAATCCACGAGCTTAGCCCCGTCGCGATCTGCCGCAACCGAAACCGATTTCGACTTGCGCAGTCATGGGGAGTCATGCGCTGTCGTTTTGACAGCGCGATTATTAACCTTCTGTTTACGAAGGTTAATATTTGATTAATTTGAATGGTGTGAATTTTTGCGCCAAACAATCATTGGCGGAAGGGTGTGGTGGGCTCGTCAACTACAGATTGCGAAATGCCATATCGCCTGCCCTTGGCCCTTGTGCCATTTGACTCAGGTTGCCAGTGTTAACCAAATCGTCCCGTGGAATTGTACTTGGCAGGACCCACCATTGAAACTTGCAGCAAATCTCTCGTTACTGTGGCCAGAATTGCCGTTTTTGGACCGTTTTGACGCGGCAGCTGCGGCTGGTTTTGAGGCGGTGGAAGTTCTGTTTCCCTACGAGTTCGGCGCCCACGAGATGCAAGCCGCCATGCGCCGCACCGGGCTGCGGATGATCCTGATGAATGCGCCGCCGCCAAACTATACGGGCGGCTTGCGCGGCTTTGCAGCGCGCGTCGGCGGCGAGGATCGGTTTCGTCACGACATGCGCCGCGTCTTCCGGTATGCAACGGCGCTGGGCGTTGAGTTCGTTCATGTGATGACAGGCGAAGGTCGCGGGGACGAAGCGTTCGACACGCTCGTCGAAAATCTCAAATGGGCCGCGCGCGCCGCACCCAAGGGGCTGACCCTCACAATCGAGCCGCTGAACAACCAGGACATGCCTGGCTATTTTCTAAACGACTACGGTCTGGCGGCCAAAGTTCTGGACGCCGTGCGCAAACGCAATGTGCGGCTGCAATATGACAGCTATCATGCGCAGGTCATCCATGGCGATGCGGTCGAGGTCTGGCGCCGGTATGGCCTGCGTGCGGCACATGTGCAGCTTGGTGACGCGCCAGGCCGCGTCGCCCCCGGCGATGGTACGGTTGATTTCCAAGAACTCCGCGCCGAGATGGAAAAAACCGGCTACACAGGCTGGGTCAGTGCCGAGTACCAGCCGGGCTCTCGTGCAACCGAAGACACCTTGCGCTGGGTCAAACGCTTCCTCGCGGCCGCATAACGCCTAAAGGTGCGTGGCCCCACGGGCTTCAGCCAACTTGATCTGTTTCTGACGTTCCCGAAACCGGCCTTTGTCAAAGTCGGACGTTTCATGCGCGCAAAGGTGACAGCTGACGCCGTGTTCGTATTCGGGCCGCGCTTTGTCTTCTGGCAGGATCGGGCGGCGACAAGCAAAGCACAGTAAATGTGGCCCTTCCGCCAAGCCGTGATCGACGCTCACACGCGCATCGAAGACAAAACACGACCCTTCCCAGGTGCTCTCCGCCTTCGGCACGTCCTCCAAATACTTGAGTATTCCGCCTTTCAGATGGAACACATCGTCGACGCCTTGGCCCAAAAGATAGTTCGTCGACTTCTCGCAGCGAATGCCACCGGTGCAGAACATGGCGATCTTTTTGCCTTCGAATTTGGCCTTGTTGGCCTCCCACCAGGCGGGAAACTCGCCAAAGCTTGCCGTTTCCGGGTTCACAGCACCCTCGAATGTGCCAATCGCAACCTCATAGTCGTTGCGGGTATCGATAACGGCCACATCAGGGTCTTGAATGAGCGCGTTCCAATCCTCTGGTGCGACGTAATTTCCCACTTTGGCGCGCGGATCGACATCGGGCTGGCCCATGGTCACGATCTCGCGCTTGATCCGCACTTTCATCTTCCGAAATGGCATGAAAGACGCCGTGCTTTCTTTCCAATCTAAGTTGGCGCAGCCTGGCAGTGTCTGGATATGTGAAATCACAGCATCAATGCCCGTGCGCGGCCCGGCGATTGTGCCATTGATCCCTTCACGCGCAAGCAACAGCGTGCCTTCGACACCATGGGCCGCACACAGATCCACCAAAGGCGACTTTAACGCCTCAGGATCTTCGAACTTCGTAAAGTGGTAAAGTGCGGCAACCGTAAACATGGGGGTTCCATAAAAGCCCGCCCCGCGCGCTGCAAGCCGCAGCCTGTGCAATCGCCACGCCAGTGCCGCGACGACAAAGCCCAAAATCTCACAGCACATCGCCCAGGGCTTCGCTTTTGGCGGAAGAAGACTTACTCTCTTTGGGCAGCAACAAATAGAGGCGGTGCGATGCGGGCGTTGGTCGTGATTGATGTGCAGAATGATTTTTGTCCGGGCGGCGCGCTGGCCGTGCCCGACGGGGATGTCATCGTTCCCGGTATCAATGCCCTGATGGCCGACCACGATGCGGTTATCCTAACCCAAGACTGGCACCCGGCAGGGCATTCCTCCTTTGCCAGCAGCCACGGGGCTGACCCCATGACGATGACGGAGATGCCTTACGGCCCGCAGGTCCTGTGGCCGGATCACTGCATCCAAGGCACCCCCGGCGCAGCCTTTCACGCGGACCTCAACGTGGACCGCGCCAACCTGATCATCCGCAAAGGCTACAACCACGCCATCGACAGCTATTCGGCCTTCTTCGAAAATGACAAAACAACACCAACTGGACTAACTGGGTATCTCCAAACGCGCGGCATCAATACCCTGACCATGGTGGGCCTCGCCACAGACTTCTGCGTGAACTACTCGGCGGTCGATGCCGCCAAACTCGGCTTCACAGTTAAAGTGGAAACCGCCCTCTGCCGCGCGATCGACTTTGACGGCTCACTGGCCGCCGCACAGGCGGATATGGTCGCAGCAGGTGTCTCGCTGGCCTAGCCCACTTGCCCTGACGCGCCCGGCTTGGCACTAATCACCAGCGCTTGGCAAAGGAGGCGGACATGGTCGACATCGCGACACGGGTCTGGAACCACAAATGGAAGATCGATCCAGTGGTGCGGTCGCTGATCGATACCGACTTCTACAAGCTTCTGATGTGCCAGTCGGTGTTCCGCAATAAGCCCGACACGCGCGTGACGTTCTCGCTCATCAACCGCTCTAGCGCCGTGCCGCTGGCCGACCTGATCGACGAGGGCGAGTTGCGCGAGCAGCTTGACCACATACGCTCGCTCAAGCTTTCGCGCGGGGAAAGCACCTGGATGCGCGGCAATACGTTCTACGGCAAGCGGCAGATGTTCACCTCTGAGTTCATGGACTGGTTCGAGGGCCTGACACTGCCGCCCTACCACCTCGAACGTGTAGGCGACCAATACGAGCTAACCTTCGAAGGCGCCTGGCCCGAAGTCATGCTGTGGGAGATCCCGGCGCTGTCGGTGCTGATGGAACTCCGCTCGCGCGCAGTCACCGGCCATATGGGCAAGTTCGAACTGCAAGTGCTCTACGCCCGTGCGATGACCAAACTTTGGGAAAAGATCGAAGCACTCCGCCCGCTCGAAGACCTGCGTGTGGCGGATTTCGGCACGCGCCGCCGCCACGGATTTCTGTGGCAGGATTGGGCCGTGCAGGCGATGACCGAAGGGCTGGGGGAGGCGTTTGTGGGCACCTCCAACTGCCTCATCGCGATGAACCGCGACCTAGAGGCGATCGGCACCAATGCACATGAACTGCCCATGGTGTATTCCGCGCTGGCCGACACGGACGCCGCTCTCGCCCAAGCGCCCTATGAGGTGCTGTCTGACTGGCATGAAGAGCATGACGGCAACCTGCGCATCATTCTGCCCGATACTTACGGCACCGAAGGCTTCCTGGCCAACGCGCCCGACTGGCTCGCAGGGTGGACTGGCATCCGCATCGACAGCGGCGATCCGGCCACGGGGGCGGAAACGGCGATCCGCTGGTGGCAAAGCCGGGGCGAGGACCCGCGCGAGAAACTGATCATCTTCTCCGATGGGCTCGACGTGGACAAAATCATCTCACTCCACCGGAAATTCGCAGGCCGCACACGGGTGTCCTTCGGGTGGGGCACGCTGCTGACCAACGATTTCCGGGGCCTGACAAAGGGCGACACCCTGGCCCCCTTCAGCCTGGTCTGCAAAGCAATCGCCGCCGACGGCAAACCCACCGTCAAACTCTCCGACAACCCCCGCAAAGCTATGGGCCCAGCCTCCGAAGTCGACCGCTACAAACGCGTCTTCCAGGTGGGTGAACAGGTCGCCGAAGAGGTATTGGTGTGACGGCTGGTATGCGGAATTTCTTACCGTTTGTTTTTCAGTTTGGAACGTCCGCTTCAAGCGCTTAGAATCCGAAATATGAACCATCTTTGGTCGACACCCGACACCCGACACCCGACACCCGACACCCATTCCAAAAAGACACCAATTTATGCGCCCATGACTTTAGCTGCCGTAAGGCCATCCCCCCGATCGGTTTTTCTATCCGCGGGCTGATTGCAAATATCTGGCGCTTGTGCCGGTAAATTTAACCAAATAGATTCAGGAGGTTGGCTTCTGCTTAGCGCGTGGAGCACAACGACAGTTGGAGGAGTGGCAGATGAGACTGTTCTCAGATGCTGAGCATATACGCTCTGAAATTCGTAAAATCGAAGACCTGAGTGACCCAGGGTTTTTCCTCTGGGTCTTCGGTATGGGCGTCGTCTCGGCGGCAGGGTATCTGTTTGCAGACTTAACGGTGCTTGCGCCTTGGTATGTCAGTGTCCTTGCCGTTATCGGCATTTCGCAATTGGTAAACTGGCGACTACAAAACGACACATCCGACATTGGGCTGCTTTTGTCGCTGTTTTGTGGCGTAGCCCAAAGCGCTGTGGTTGCCTACTTGCCGTGGTGGTTGTGGTGTTCGGAGAACTTGGCCAATCAGTACTTTGCCGCTCTGATCGCAATTGGAGCCTTGATCCATCTTTTTGTCATCTGTTCCAACTGCGTCCCGATGCTTGTCGCGACAGTTGCGCCATTCTACATTGGCGTGGGCCTCGCGGCGCCGATCAGTTTAGACGGAAGCTTCGCGCAGACGATGCTGGCCTTTTTGGGAAGCATGTTGATACTCTCCCTGTCCGTCGTGTCGATCCAAAACCAACTTAACGCACGCAAGAAGCGAGAAGAGGCGGATCGCAAATCGATGGAGGCGGAAAGGGTCGCCGCTATGGCAAGGTTTTCGTCTGAGATCGCCCATGATTTCAACAACGTGCTGGCCGTCATAAAGGGCAATCTGGAATTGCGCCGTGAGCTGAATGAAAGCACCGAGGAAAATGAACTTTTGGCCGAAGCATATGATGCTGCCGACCGTGGCGCCGTTCTGGTTCGACAATTGTCGCGCTACGTTCGTGAAGAGGACCATCAGGCGGAAGTCGTCTGCATTAACCACACGTTAGAACGCGTTGTGGCGACGATGCGGAGGCTGGCCCCGTCGCAAGTGACTGTATGTTTGGAAACCGCGCCACGCGACGTGTTCATGGAAGTGGACGAGGTCCAGCTTGAGGCGGCCCTTATGAACCTCTTTACCAACAGCTGCCACGCGTGTGACGATAACGGAGAGATCACATTTCGCCTGCTCGACTCCTTCGATGCTGGGCAAGATGCGACGTCAACTTTTGCCATTGAGGTATCAGACGATGGGGTCGGTATTGCCCCAGGCGATATCAAGCGGGTTGTGTCGCCCTATTTCACCACCAAAGGCGCGTGGCATGGCACGGGTCTAGGTCTGTCGTCCGTGACACGGTTTGTGGATCGTTTTGACGGCACATTTGCGATTGAGAGTAAGCCTGGAATGGGCACAACCGTCAGGATGGTGTTCACGCAGACAACGCGCCCCGCAGGGCGTTAGCGCGCCCCACGACCCGCGTCATCCGTCACAAGTTTGGCCAGCAGGCGCAGTCGTACCGCTATCGCCCATGCCTTCCGCTTTCGCATGTCGCACGAGCCGTCGTGCCGATGACTTTCCACGTCCGACATTGGTGCAAGCCCCAGCACTCGGCAAAATTGGGCTCGAAGCGGACATGCGACAGCACGTCGATGACCAAAGGTGCTCAAATGGCGGCTGTGCGGACCGAGCCGCCATTTTATCCGATTGCACGAACTTCTGCTCGTGGCATAAGCATGCACGCGCTAATGAATTCCAGAATTTATACGGATGCCGCAACGGCAGCCTCTAGGTGCGTATCGCGCCTATATGTCGTTCAAGTAGTGCCTCGCTTTCGTCCCAGAGTGTCCGGGCTGCAACCGCGTCAAGTGATGCAGCAGATGAGCTAGAGCGCGTTGGCCCTTGCCAGTAGGAGGGTTCGTCGCTTGCCTCCCGTTCCAGAAGCGCTGCGAGGTAGCCACCAGCCTCGGATGGCGTGCGGATTGTGACCCCGAGCAGACGCATTAACCACGACGCAGTTAAAACGCGTCGTGCCAGCGGATTCATCCCGCGGAGCAGGTCGCTGCCAGGCACTCCGCCAGGGTCGTAGGTCAAAACGTCAATTCGTTTGCCCGGCAAGAGGTCATCGGCCCGCCGGGCAATCTCGTAGGCGAAGAGCAAGTTGCAAAGCTTCGACGTCGAGTAGCGCACGATGGAACTGGTCTTCGCAGTCGCCGGGTGGTTCGGATCGGCCAGTTCAGCCACACTTCGAAAAACTGGCTTGTTGAAGCGACCCTCCATCGTCGCCGGGTCGTGTGTCCCGCTGCTGACAACGATCAGACGCCCGTGATCGGAAAAATTGGGCAATAGGCGAAGAGTTAACCGCATGTGTGCCAAGTGGTTGACAGCGATCGTTGCCTCGAAGCCATCCCGCGTCACCTCAATCCCGCCGGGAGCGGCTTGTGTCCCTGCATTGCAGAACAGAGCCCGGATGCGCGGCATGTCGCCAGATACAACGCGACGACTGATTTGGTCAGCGAAACCTTCTACGTCCCCAAGGTCCGCGAGGTCGAGGCGGACGCCCGCCACGTTCGGGGGAAGCGACGCGGCGAAGGCATGCGCCTTCGTCTCGTTGCGGCCAGCGACCAGGATAAGCAAATGGGGATGGGCGCGATGTAGCGCATGGACCGCTTCCGCGCCAATCCCGCCATAGCCGCCGGTCACGATGATGGTTCCATCGAATCCCGTGGCATCTATCCGATCTAGATTGCATAGTCGGTCGTCAACTGGTTGGGTCATTCAACCTCCTGTGCGCTGCAGGTCATGGCGATCAAACGATTGACAGCTTCGGTGACCGCGAGTTCGTCGGTCTCAATGCCCAAAGCCGCTTGCGCGGCAATGCCGTCAAACATCGCGACCAACAGTCGTGCGGTCTGCGCGTCTTCTTCGGTTTTGGTCTCCCGACCCCGCGATGCCGCCACGAAAGTAGTTGTCAGTCGGATTTCGGCATCGACCAGAGTACGAGCGCATTGGGCGACGGTTGCATCGTCCTTAGCCAGTGCGACGATCGCGCGCCGCCTGGCGAAGTGGTCCGGATCTTCGTGTAGAACGCCAAGCGCCCAAGGCACAATGCCCGCGTGGCCAGGTGCCTCAGCGTCGTCCTCGGGGCAGGCCTTCAGCAACGCCTCGAACTGAGCGAGGTATCGTGTCGTTGCCTCCTCGACTGCTGCAAGCAGCAGTCCGGCTGCGTCCTTGTAGTAGTAGGGAACAAGCCCATGGTTCACGCCCGCTTTGCGCGCGATGGCCCGGGCTCCGAGGGCGGGCACGACGGAAGCGAGTTCTGCCACGGCAGTGTCGATCAGAGCGGCGCGAGAGTCGGCGTGTTTCATGACCGCAGCATGACAACAACGCGAACATTAGTCAATTGACTAAGTCTGGTGTTTGGATTGGGCCATTGCGGTGCATCGATGAAACCACTGAATTGAAAAAGCTTCACCGTTACGTTTGGGTTGTTCCTGGAGTTCGGCATCAGTGCAAAGGACTGTCTCGCACTTTGAAGACTGAAAACGGACGTTGATTACATGCGCAGCATCGGTCCGTTTGGGCTCTAACCCGTCATTCACGCTCTTTTCCCGCCCGCATCGCTTTTACGGCGCCGCGGTGTTTTTTGTCGTCAACGCGCTTGCGTTTTTGGCTGAGGGGGACGCGGGTTTTGATGCGGGGTTTGGGTTTTTCGGTGGCTTTGAGGATCAGGTCGGCGAGGCGCTCGCGGGCGAGGTCGCGGTTGCGGGCCTGGCTGCGCGTCTCTTGTACAAAGATGACCACGGCCCCGTCGAGCGTCCAGCGCCGCCCGGCAATCCGTTTTAGTCGGGCCTTCACGGCGGGGGGCAGATTGGGGCTGCGCGCGGCCTCGAACCGCAGCTCCACCGCTGTGCTGACCTTGTTCACATTCTGCCCCCCGGGCCCCGACGCGCGCACAAATTGCTCGGTCAGTTCCCAGTCTTCCAAGGTGATCTGATCAGTGACGGTCAGGGGCATGCGCATTCTGTACGACCCGCCGCGTGTTTTGTACATATTCGCGGTTTTGCGCCCAAATCCGGCCCGGCGCCACGCGCGACAAATGTACAGGTGCCGCGCCAAATCTGTACATTTCGGGCCACGAAAAAGGGCCACCCGCATCGGATGGCCCTTCGAAAGTCTCTGGAGGCGGGGCCGGTCAGGCCTTAGCCAACATGCGAGGGTCTTGCCCTCGGGGCTGCCCTAGAGGCGCACCTCACACGCTGTTCCGACACCTCTCTCCAACATCTTTCTTGACACTGGATCACCTCCTTTCGCTTTGTTGAACTCACTGTCTACGATGCGCCCTCCACCGCAAAAATCAAGCAGTTTTATACGCCAGCATGCGCCCCGTGATCCATTTGAACGGAATTAGGGCAATCAGCGCGAGGCTGAGTTTGACAAACCAGTCGGCCACTGCGAGCGACACCCAAAGCGGTGCCATCGGGCCTGTGCCCAAAAGTGGCAAAACTTCATTGGCCCAAGAGACGTCGTTCGCAGGCTCCAACACCGCCAACTGCGTTGAAAACGCAATGAAAAAGAAGAGTGCGGTATCCACGGTGCTGCCAATGAGGGTGGAGGCCAGAGGCGCGCGCCACCAGGGCCCGGTGCGCAACGCGCTGAAGATGCCGACATCCAAAAGCTGCGCTGTCAGGAAGGCAAGGCCCGAGCCAATGGCGATGCGGAAGGTCACCAGCGGGCCAAATTCGCCCATGATCTGCGTGCCAACAAGCGAGCAAAAGACACCGACAATGAAGCCCGTGAACACCACTGCGCGGGCAGGCCCGGCACCATAGACGCGGTTCATCACGTCGGTCACCAGGAAGGCCAGCGGATAGGTAAACGCTCCCCAGGTCAGCCACTGACCAAAGAGAAACTGTACCAAAATGTTCGAGGCCAGCACGATGGCGGCCATGGCAATAATGCCGGGAAGATGCGCGCGTGTCATATTTTATTCCGTTTTATCAAGGTCATCGGAGACTTGGCTCTGCGCGGGATGCGCAGAACGAAGACGCCATACCGACGCCAAAAGCAATGTGCAAGGGGTCTCAGCGCCGGGCGGGCGCGTTTAGAACGGCAACACATTGTTGCGGAAGATCGGCCATCACGTACTCTCGACGCTTGCGCGGCTTATAGTTCGGATTGGGCGGGGGCGGGTTCAGGATGTCGCGCACCCATTGCCGTGCTTCGGCGCAGCCATCCCCGCGCGGTGGCGGGTTCTGGTTCACGCATCCGCGCGTGCCCTTGGGGCAGGACAGCCGCACGTGGAAGTGATAGTGGTGGCCCCACCACGGCCGGATCTTGCGCAGATAGGCGCGGTTGCCAGTCTCATCATTGCACATCTGCACCTTCGCGCCGGGGAAGACGAAAATACGCGCAGTGCGTTTGTCCTTGGCGGCCGCTTTGAGGATTTCGTGATGCGCGCGCGTCCAACTGGAGTTCACATAGGCCCCATTCGCCCGCCGCATCGAGATCGATGAGATGTTTTCGCGCTGGTTCCGTGTGAGCCGTAGCGTGTCCACAGGGCGCATCCAAATGTCGATATCGAGGCCAATTTGGTGGCTACGATGCCCCGTCAGCATTGGCCCACCGCGCGGCTGACTGATATCGCCAATATAGAGGCCCTTCCAACCGGGCTGCTGCGCAGCTTTAGCGCTGAGTTTTTCAATGTAATCAATGGCATCGGGGTGGCCCCAATTCCGGTTTCGGCTCAGCCGCATGGCCTGCCATGTAGGCCCCGTCTCTGGAAGTTGTTCGGCCCCGGCCATGCAGCCTTTGGCATAGCTACCTAAAGGTGCTGCATTTTGGCGAGAGGCTTCGCGCTCTGCGCCGAAAAGCTGTTTGGCCAAGGTTTGCGCCGCAAGGGGCGATGAAAAAGACAATAGTATCAATAAAATAAGGAGTCTCATGCGCGCTGGTCTCCGTCTGATTTGACGAATGCTAGCAAAATCAACCCAAGGAGGAAAAGCCCGATCAGGGGAGAGACGCCAATTTGCTGCGATCCGCTCCATAGGGTGACGATGCCGATCAGGGTCGGGGCGAGGAAGCTGGTGGCCTTGCCGGCCAATGCGTAAAGGCCAAACGCCTCCGTCATGCGCGTGGGATCCGCTTGGCGCACCATCATGCAGCGGCTGGAGGATTGCAGCGTTCCGCCCGCCGCGCCGATCAGCGCGCCCAATACATAGAACGCAATATCTGGCAGCGCGCTATCGGGGCCAACTGCGATGCCAAAGACGCTCTCGCGTGAGACGAGGACCACCGAAACAGCAACAAAAAGAAGAACATAGATTGAGACGCGGATGACGAATTTGGGCCCAAAGGCCACGTCTGCCTTCCCCCCAAGCCAGGCAAACACAGCGCCTGTGATGATCGCCAAAATCCCAAAAACACCGACCTGTGGCACCGTCCAGCCCAAAACGCCTTGCGCATAGATGCCCCCAAAGGCGTACATGCCGTTTAGCGCGTCGCGGTAAAACATGGACGAGCCCAAATAGGCGAAAAGCGACGGCGTCTTGGGCAGGCTTTTGAGGGTCCGGCCGAGGCCCGACAGCGCACGACCAACAGCCCCGGGTGCGGGCGCGTTGGGCTTCGGGTCCCGGACCCACAGAAAGAACGGCACCATGAACACCGCGTACCACAGGGCCGTGAGCGGCCCCACGGCGCGGGTGCCTTCGCGTGCCTCGGCGTCAAGGCCGAACAACGGATCACGTCCGATGAGCGTTTTCCCGGTTTCGGCGCTTTCGGCCAAAAGAACGAGCATAATGACCAAAGCGACCAAGCCGCCCAGATACCCGAAGGCCCAGCCATTGCCAGAAATCCGCCCAATCTCTTCACGCGGGCCCAAATCAGGCAGCATGGAATTGGTGAAGATCGTCGCAAACTCCATCCCGATCATGCCGATGGCAAAGAGAAAGAGGATGAGGACAAGGTTGAAGTCACCCGGTGCCGCCCACCAAAGCCCAAAGCTGCCGATCACGTAAAGCGCTGAAAAAACCCAGATATAACGCAGCCGATTGCCATAAGTGTCCGAGATTGCGCCCAGAATTGGGGCAAGGATGGCGATGGCCATGCCTGCTGCACCCACGCCAAAACCCCAAGCGGCTTGTGCCTCGACCCCGTCCTTCATCAACTCGCCAACGTAAGGTGCGAAGATGAAGGTGATCAAAAGCGTGTTGTAGGGCTGGCTGGCCCAATCAAAGAAGAACCACCCCCAAATGCGCTTGCGTAACGTCGTCTTTTCCATGATCCACCGCCCCTTTGGCCTCGATTAGAGCGGCCCCACAGCGCCTTGGCAAGCATTCCCGGCACGGTGCAACCTTGCGTTAAGCAGTGGCGCGGCATAGGTGACCCCTGAACGCAACAGATGGGGGACGCCCATGCTCGCCATTTACGGACCTTTGCAGTTGATCCTGGGGGTCGTTTACTTTGTCATGATCGTCCACCTGATCATGAGTTGGCTGATCAATTTCCAGGTCTTGAATCTGCATCAACCGCTTGTGGCGCAGATTTGGCAGGGGCTGAACCGGCTGCTGGAGCCGATTTACGAACCCATCCGTCGGATCATGCCGGATACACGCCCGTTGGACCTTGCACCGCTGGTGGCGCTGATCATCGTCATTTCGCTGCGCGCCTATGTCTTGCCAGTGATTTTCGGCTTCGCTTAACCTTGTCCGTTTAGCCTGTGTGTGATCTGTTGCTGCGCAACAAGCAGTGACAAAACTCGAAAGCAGGCCCCCATGACAGCGCAAGCGCTTTTGCAAGACGTATTCGGGTTCGATGCGTTTCGGCCTGGGCAAGCCGAGATTGTTGACGCAGTGGCCGCAGGCGAAAACGTGTTGGCCATCATGCCGACAGGTGGCGGAAAATCTTTGTGTTTTCAGCTGCCTGCGCTGATGCGCAACGGTGTAACGTTGGTCATTTCGCCGCTTATTGCGCTGATGCGCGACCAAGTGCGCGCGCTTCAAGCCGCCGGTGTCGCGGCAGGCACGCTCACATCGGGTAACACCCAGGAAGAAACCGATGCGGTTTGGCGCGACCTGGAAGCTGGAACGTTGAAGCTTCTTTACATGGCGCCGGAACGATTGGGCACGGCTGCCAACATGCTGCGGCGTGCAAACATCAGCATGATTGCGGTGGACGAGGCGCATTGCGTCAGCCAATGGGGGCACGATTTTCGGCCCGACTATCTGCGTATCGGGGCGTTGCGCCACAGTTTGGGGGTCCCGCTGGCGGCCTTTACGGCGACAGCAGACGCGGAAACGCGGGCCGAGATCGTTGAAAAGCTCTTTGATGGGGTGCCGCCGCGCAGCTTTCTGCATGGGTTCGACCGGCCCAATCTGCATCTGGCCTTTGCCGCCAAAAACCAGCCGCGCGCGCAGATTTTGGCCTTTGCCGCCGCGCGCAAGGGCCAATCGGGCATCGTTTATTGTGCCACACGCGCAAAAACCGAAACTCTGGCAGCAGCACTGCGCGCCGAAGGCCATCAGGCCATACATTATCACGGCGGTATGGAGGCCGAGGCGCGCCGCATCGCGGAAGAACGCTTTCAGCGGGAAGATGGTCTGATCGTCGCCGCCACAGTCGCCTTTGGCATGGGCGTCGACAAACCCGACGTGCGCTGGGTGGCACATGCGGACCTACCAAAGTCGATTGAGGCCTATTATCAAGAGATTGGACGCGCGGGGCGGGATGGTGCGCCGGCTGAAACGCTCACGCTTTTTGGCGCCGAAGATATCCGATTGCGCCGCGCGCAGATTGACGAAAGCGCCGCCCCCCCGGAACGGCGGCGTGCAGATCACGCGCGGCTCAACGCGCTTTTGGGGCTGGCTGAAGCGCTTAAGTGCCGCCGACAGACGCTGCTAAGCTATTTTGACGAAACGGCCGTGACATGTGGGCGGTGCGATCTGTGCGACCGGACGCCTGAAACATTCGATGCGACAACAGCCGTGCGCAAAGCGCTGTCTGCCATCCTGAGAACGGAAGAATGGTTTGGGGCCGGGCACCTGATTGATATCCTGCTGGGCACCAAGACCGACAAAATTCGCGCACGTGGCCATGACCAGTTGCCGACCTTTGGCGTGGGGGGCGAGTTCAAGCGGCGCGAGTGGCAGGCGATCTTTCGGCAGATGATGGGGCATGATTTGATCCGGCCTGATCCCGAACGGCACGGCGCGCTCAGAATGACAGACGCGGCCTTGCCAATATTGCGCGCTGAAACGGGCATCGTGCTGCGGCGCGACAGTTTGCAAGCGGGGCCGGAACGTCGGGAGGCGCGCGCCCTTGTTTCAGAAGAGGACGCGCCGCTCCTGTCAGCCTTAAAGGCAAAACGCCGTGCGTTGGCAGAGTCGGCCAAGGTGCCAGCTTATGTTGTCTTCACTGACAAAACGCTGATCGAAATGGCAGAGCGGCGACCAGAAACTTTGGATCAAATGGCCGGTATCTCGGGTGTCGGGGCGAAAAAGCTACAAACCTACGGTGCGGCGTTTCTTGAGGTCATCGCAGGCACGAGCGAAACGCTGCACCCTGCGCGGGCACGGCTGGCGGGCCGAGATGGGGGCGCGATTTATGATCAACTCCTTGCGGTGCAACTGGAGTTGTCGCGCGGCCGCACGGGTTTGGACAAACCCATGTCTTGCTCTGCATCGGAATTGTCGCGCGTGGCACAGCTTTCATCGCCGGACCCGCAGGCGCTGACCCGCGTTCTAGGTGATCGCCGCGCCGAGCGCTTTGGCACCGCCTTTCTGGACGTTCTCAAAGCCGCGAGCTAGATGCTCGACTGTCACAAGAGTGAGGAGCGCACGCATGTTGGTTGTTATTTCCCCGGCGAAACGGCTGGATTGGAGCGCCCAAAACGTGGGAACGACGTACCCGCAATTTCCCAAAGAGGCTCTAAGCCTGGCCAAAACGGCCAGAAATCTGCCGTTGCGTGATCTCAAAAGGCTCATGGATTTGTCGGACGATCTCGCACGCCTGAACCGTGACCGGTTTCGCGCTTATGCGGACCCGGCGGCGCCAGAAACCACGCGGCCGGCGGCACTCGCATTTGCCGGCGACACCTACCAGGGTTTGAACGCCGCGACACTGACAGCGTCGGATTTGGATTGGGCGCAAGATCACTTGCGCATTTTGTCCGGTCTTTACGGGCTTTTACGTCCACTTGACGCGATTCAACCCTATAGATTGGAGATGGGGTCGCGCCTGCGAACGCGTCGGGGTGCCACGCTCTATGCCTATTGGGGGGACCTCATCTCCAAAGCGCTAAACGCGCAAGCTGAAGCAACCGGAAGCGCCACGCTGATCAATTGCGCGAGCCAGGAGTATTTTGGCGCAGTCGCGTTGAAGGCTCTCAAACTGCGTGTCATCACACCGAGCTTCCAAGAAGACAAAGGCGAGGGGCCTGCAACCGTCAGTTTTTTCGCAAAGCGCGCGCGCGGCGCCATGGCGCGGTACATCGTTCAAAACCAAATCACGAATCCGCGCGACCTTGCCGGGTTCAACTTGGGCGGATATGCGTACACGCCTGCGCTCTCCACGGACGATGCGCCAGCATTTGTGCGCCCTTATCCAGTCGCCGCCTGATCAAGTTCCGGGAATGGATCGCGGGCTTCTTGAGGCGCGTATGATGCAATTGCTTCGAAAATAGCGGGCTTGCGCAAAGGCTTAGTGAGGTACTTGTCAAGGCCCGCCTCCAGAATGCCTGCGTCGTCGCCATCCATCGCATGGGCGGTCAGGGCCACAATCGGGATGCGGTCTCCGCTGTCGGCCTCAATTTTTCGGATGGTCTGCGTCGCCTCTTTCCCGTCCATCTGCGGCATCGAGATGTCCATGAAAATCATATCTGGACCGAAGCTCTGAAATTTGTCGACCGCCTCTAAGCCGTTGTTTGCAAACTGAAGGTCGATGTCCAACGACTTTAGAAGTTTGCGTAAGACCAGTTGATTTGTTTTGTTGTCTTCGGCAGCGAGAATACGCATGGCGCGCGTTTCGGATGTCTGCGGTTGGCTTGGCTCGGGCACCGGTTCTACAGACACGGCGGCAGGCTCGGCCGCGGGTGCAACGGTTTGGGGTGCATTTTCCGAACGGTTCAACGTTTCGGTTGGCGTTTCAGCGGGTAAGGGCTCGGCTTTGGGTGTCGGAGTGGGGGCCGTGGGCTCCACTTCCTTGACCGTCTCCGCTACGTTAGTCTGAGTTTGGTCTTTCCGTCCATCATCCAGAGTGGTGACCGCATCGGGTTGGGTGTCAGACAAGACAACTTTTTCCGCGTCAAACCTTGGGCGCGCGCGGAACATTGGCGTCTGCGGCTTTTCAGTTGTGGCGGCTTCGTCTGGTTGACTGTCGGGCCGGTCAGGGTCAGCAAGCTGCGCATCGGCTCCGGTCGTCGTTACGACTGGTTTGGCCTCTTCGTCTTCGTTGGCTACGTCCTGCGCAACAACTTTTAGTGTATCAAGAAGATGGTCCCGCGGCACGGGACGTTTCAGCATTGCTGCGAACAGCGCTTGCGCGTCCGGCTGGGCCTGCGACACGGGCGAACTGGAAATCAAAATAACCGGTGACCTAAATCCCTGGCCTTGCCAACGCTTTACAAGATCGTTGTGGTCCAGTTCGTGGCACGCGCTATCAATGAAAACAACATCGGGCGGATCGCTGAACGCAAAGGGATCAGCCGGTGCGATTTTAACCTGTTCAACGGTTAACCCCAGGGCTTGGAGGTGCCGGGTCAGAATGCGCCCATTGTCCCCGTCGGGGTCAATAACAACGGCGCGGGTCAGCCCTTTCAGCATAAAGCTGTCTTGGCTTGCATCGTTTTCTGTGACCTCCAAGGGAATCCGAAAGCCAAAGCACGACCCTTTGCCCTCTTCGGATGTGACCCACATCTCTCCATCCATCATGTCGACAAGTTTGCGCGAAATCGCAAGGCCCAGGCCCGTGCCTTCGAACTTTCGGTTCCGCTCATCCTCGACTTGATTAAACTCACCGAATATGTGCGGCAGCTTGTCTTCGGAGATGCCGATTCCGCTGTCCTCAATGGCGATATGCACGTTGGCCCGCTTGCCGTCCGGCTCTGACGCGCCTGTCACGCGAACCAACACCCGGCCTTCCAATGTGAATTTAACAGCGTTGCCGATTAGGTTTGTTAGGATTTGCCGGATCCGACCCATATCTCCCATATACTTGCGGGGCAGGAACAAGTCGTAGTCGATCAGCAGCGACAGACCCTTTTGATCGGCGCCAGGTTGCACCAACATCAGCACTTCGTGGATGCTCTTCTCAAGATCAAATGGGTTTTTGTGGAGTACCATTTTCTCGGCTTCCATTTTTGAGAAGTCGAGAATGTCATTGATTATAACAAGGAGTGCCTCGCCCGAATTTCGGATGGTATCGACATAAAGCTGTTGTTCGTCATCCAGATCGGTATCAACCAAAAGGCCCGCCATACCGACAACCCCGTTCATAGGGGTTCGAATTTCGTGGCTCATATTGGCTAAGAATGCGGATTTTGCCCGCGCGGCTTCTTCGGCTTTATTCCGGGCAGCCTCGAGATCACGTTCGTAACGGACGGTTTTCGTGATGTCCAAAGACAAAGAGACAATATCGCCGCTTGGACCCCGCGTGTCGACAAGGCGCAGGTAGCGATCATTCCAAAGGCGAACTGTTATCGGTTCCACCCTTGGGTCCTGGCGCCGTTCCATCATCATCGCGCGCCATGCGGACGCGGTCATATCTTGCGGATCGACAATACCTTCTTCGGTCAAGAGTTGAAGGATGCGGGCATAGGCAACGCCCGGTCGTACCTCTTCCAAACCTTCAAACGGGGCAAAGAACCCTTCATTCGCCGTCACCAAAATATCGTCGGAATCAAAAAACGAAAACCCATCCTCAATCGCGGCGACGGAATGCCAGAGTCGCCGTTCTGCAATTTCAACTTTTTGATTGGCGACTGTGAGGTCAGATTTGACACGTCGATTTTCGTCCTGCACCACGGCTAAGTTTTGGCGTGTTTCAACAACTTTTTCCGACAAAGCCCGCGCGTGCAGCCCAAGTTTGCGGTTTGCAGCGAAAAGCTCCGCTTGTTTGAGCTCCAACATCCGTTCGGCGGCCAAACGACCGCGCCGTTCTGCTGCAAGTTTTTCTGCCAGACTCATTGTATTCGACCCGCCTCAATCCGGTGGGACATTCCACAGATATGGTGAAGATCCGTTTAATCGGGGTTCTGAAATGTCAGGACTCCGGTCTTGACGGAACTTGCCTCTTGGTCCGGTCGTTTACAGGGCTAACTGCCGATCGCCTTATCCCACTCTTTCAAAAACCGCTTCGGTGCAGCGGCGCGCCACGTGGACGTTAACCGAGATTTTGTCCAGCCTGGATCAATACGGCCAGCCGCGACCAAAATCAGATTGTGGCTTTCATAGTGTTTGTGGAACGGAA
>CAWUIP010000055.1:0-20938 GCA_963922415.1 uncultured Aliishimia sp.
AGGTGCAGGATATGGTCGACCGCCTGATGGCGATGGAGGAGGGCACGCGCGGCTATCTTCTGGCGCCGATCATCCGCGACCGCAAAGGCGAGTACAAAAAAGAGTTCCTGGAGCTGCGCAAGCAGGGCTTTCAGCGGGTGAAGGTGGATGGGGAGTTCTATGAACTCGACACGCCGCCCGTCCTCGACAAGAAATTCCGCCATGACATCGACGTGGTTGTGGACCGGCTGATCATCAAAGAGGGGCTGGAGACGCGGCTGGCCGACAGTCTCCGCACCGCCCTTGATCTGGCCGACGGTATCGCGGTGTTTGAAACGGCCCCGAGCGAGGGGGAGCCGGAGCGGACCATCTTCTCCGAAAAGTTCGCCTGCCCGGAGTCTGGGTTCACGATCCCCGAGATTGAGCCGCGGCTGTTCTCCTTTAACGCGCCGTTTGGGGCCTGCCCGGATTGTGACGGGTTGGGGGTGGAACTGTTCTTTGACGAACGCCTGGTCGTGCCGGATGTGACGCTGAAGGTCTATGATGGGGCGCTGGCCCCCTGGCGGAAGGGCAAGAGCCCCTATTTCCTGCAAACGATTGAGGCCATTGCCAAGCATTACGAATTCAACAAGAACGCCAAGTGGAAGGACCTGCCGGCCCATGTGCAGCAGGTGTTTCTGTATGGCTCTGGCGACGAGGAAATCCAGTTCCGTTATGACGAAGGCGGGCGCGTCTACCAGGTCAGCCGGGTCTTCGAGGGCGTGATCCCCAACATGGAACGGCGCTATCGCGAGACCGATAGCAATTGGATCCGCGAGGAGTTTGAGCGTTACCAGAACAACCGCCCCTGCGGGACCTGCGGCGGCTACCGGCTGCGGCAAGAAGCTTTGGCAGTGAAGATCGGCCCCGCAGATGGCGCCCCGGAAGAGCGGCTGCATGTGGGCCAAATCGTAGAGATGTCGATCCGCGAAGCCTATGACTGGTGTCAGCGCGTGCCGGAGTATCTGACGGACCAGAAGAACGAGATTGCGCGGGCGATTTTGAAGGAAATCCGCGAGCGCCTTGGATTCTTGAATAATGTTGGTTTGGAATATCTTACACTGTCGCGCTCAAGTGGTACATTAAGTGGTGGCGAAAGCCAGCGTATCCGCCTAGCCAGCCAAATCGGCTCTGGCCTGACCGGTGTTCTCTATGTGCTGGATGAGCCCTCCATCGGGCTCCACCAGCGGGACAATGACCGGCTTTTGGGCACGCTGAAAAGCCTGCGGGACCAGGGCAATACGGTGATCGTGGTCGAGCATGACGAAGAGGCGATCCGCGAGGCGGATTATGTCTTCGACATCGGGCCGGGCGCAGGCGTGCATGGCGGGCAGGTGGTGGCCCATGGCACCCCGCAGGCCGTCGCGACCCACCCCGAAAGCATGACCGGCAAGTACCTGTCGGGTGCGAAAGAGATCCCGGTTCCAGCGACGCGGCGCAAGGGCAATAAGAAAAAGATCACCGTCAAGAAAGCCACCGGCAACAACCTGCAGAACGTCACAGTGGATTTCCCGCTGGGCAAATTTGTCTGCGTCACGGGCGTGTCGGGCGGCGGCAAGTCGACCTTGACGATTGAGACCCTGTTTAAGACCGCCTCCATGCAGCTGAACGGCGCGCGGCAGACGCCCGCACCGTGTGAGACGATCAAGGGGCTGGAACATCTTGATAAGGTCATCGACATCGATCAGCGCCCCATTGGGCGCACGCCGCGCTCCAACCCGGCAACGTACACCGGAGCGTTCACACCGATCCGCGACTGGTTTGCGGGGCTGCCCGAGGCTAAGGCGCGCGGCTACAAGCCGGGGCGTTTTTCCTTTAACGTCAAGGGTGGCCGCTGCGAGGCGTGCCAGGGCGACGGCGTCATCAAGATTGAGATGCACTTCCTGCCGGATGTTTATGTGGAATGCGAAACCTGCAAGGGGGCGCGCTACAATCGCGAGACACTAGAGATCAAGTTTAAGGGCAAAAGCATCGCGGATGTCCTTGATATGACAGTGGAAGATGCGCAGGAGTTCTTCTCGGCGGTGCCGTCGATCCGCGAAAAGATGGATGCGCTGATGCGGGTCGGTCTGGGCTATATCAAGGTGGGCCAGCAGGCGACGACCCTGTCGGGCGGTGAGGCGCAGCGGGTGAAACTGTCGAAGGAACTCTCAAAACGCTCGACCGGTCGGACGCTCTACATCTTGGACGAACCGACCACAGGCTTACACTTTGAAGATGTGCGTAAGCTCTTGGAAGTGCTTCACGAATTGGTGGACCAAGGCAATTCGGTCATCGTGATCGAACACAACCTAGATGTGATCAAAACCGCAGACCACATCATCGATATCGGCCCCGAAGGTGGCGATGGCGGCGGTAAGATCGTGGCTGAGGGCACGCCGGAAGAGGTCGCAAACGAACCGCGCTCTCACACAGGGCGGTATCTCAAGCCGATGCTTGAGCCGAAAAAACGTGTCGCGGCGGAGTAACCCGCTACGCCGCAATCCGTTCCAAGAGCGCGGGCACCTCAAAGGCGCGCAAAGATAGTCGTGCCGCGGGGCCGTACGCTTCCAGGTCGTGATCCAGCATGGGAAAGAGGCGGACCATTTCGGCGCGCGTGTCGGCGTCAAAACCCACCAAGGTTTGCGGTCCCGGATGGTAACTTTCCGAGATCAGGCCGTCGCTTTGCAGCATTTGGTGCCGGTCCAGAAGGATGTGGAAATAGGTCACCCAGCGTCGGTCCGCGTCCCATTTTATTGTTCGGTGGTTGACCAGTTCTTTGGCCGCGACAAGCACCTCGGGTTCACCAAAGAGCAGTTCGGCCCAGATGTCGCGCACCAAGATGCGGTGGTTCTGGGACACAATCACATCGCGGGCCGCGCCAAAGGTCCCGGCGCAGATGCGCACAGGCACATCTGGCCCAGTTGCGGCAACCCGCGTGCTGCCGATCCAGCGGATGGGAACTGCGCCGTCGTCAAGGGTCGTGACCAGATCGCCAACACGAAGCCTTTCGATCGCCCGTGGGCCCTTAGGTGTGTCGATCCGGGTCCCCCCTGCAAAACAGGGGGTTTGGGTGATTTCAACCAGCGCCGTGTCGGTGTTCCCGGCGGTGTCCTGGATCGAATAATTGAAATAGACTGTTTCAGCGTCGCTATCGCCCACCACCGTGAAGGTGCCATCGGCGTTGAGCGCCACGGTCTGACCGGTGCCCAGTGGGATTGGCACGCCGACAACAGCGGTTTGCCCGTTGATATGGGTGATCGAGAGTGTGCCGCCGGTGGAGCTGTCATTGTCCAGAACGTCTACGATTTTCGTGTCGTTGTTGCCCAAGGCGACCGTGTCGTCATTGGCGATGATCGTCGATTGGATCGAGCCGCCCGCGATCAAAAGATTGGTGTCATAGCCCGAGTCCGACACGTCCGCGACGCCGATTTTCAGCGTATTGGTCCCCGGTGTCACCGGCGCCACGAAGGTCAACGTGATGGTGAACCCGTCCATCTCGGTGTTGAACTGGTCGCTGGTGTTGTCGTTGTAGAGGTTCGGCGTCGAGGCCCCGTTGATGTTCCCAACGGATGCGGTGCCTGAGCCGACCGAGACCTGCGCCTCGACCCCGTTGACCCAGACGCCAACGGTGTCCAAGAACTGCGAGTTGACCCATTCGGGATACTCTTCCGAGGCGATGACAAAATCGATGGTGATCGTGTCGCCGACGGGCTCAAACTCGATCTCTAGAAAGGCTGCGTCGTTGGTATTGGTGCCTGCAAGCGCGTTGAAGTCGGCATCATTGTTGACGCCGTTTGTGTTGGTGCCTGTATTGCCCGCCGTATTGGTGTTCAGCGTGCCGCTGTTATTGGTGAAATCCTCGACCAGACCAGTGGACAGGATAACGCCTGTGTCGCCCGGGGTCGCTTCCTCGGAAATCGTATCGCCATCGGTATAGATCCCGACAGAGCGTGGATCGCCAAAGAACGTCGCGCTGGTGATGTTGATCGAGCTGTCAAAGATCTCTGTCGCGAGATCCATCGCGTCGATGGTCCCGCTGTCGAGCGTGGTAATCGGCAGCTCTGTCGCTGTAGGCATGAAGATACGGTCCTGTCGCGCGTGTTTTGTTGCGCTAAGGTCTCAAGCCGGTGCGGCGATATCTGGGGCCGAGGGGGGCAATTTTGTGAACAATCGGCCACGATTGTTTCCGAAAACCGCGCATGCGGCGGCCCGGATTTTCGCAGTAGGGCAGGGCTTTTCCAGGAACTGGCAGAGGTTGGGCGCCCGGGGCGCCCGTAATTTTGCCGTACTTGGAGAGGGTTAGCCCTGGTCGCGACTACGCGCGGCAAAGCGTGGCAGCATCGCGGAAAAGTCGCGACCCTCACCGCCTTCGGCCTCGACAAATTGTTTGTAAAGCGCAAGCGCCTGCGCGCCCATGGGCGTGTCGGCATCCGCCGCTTCAGCCGCTTGTTGGCTGAGGCCCAGGTCCTTGACCATCAACTCGGACGCAAATCCGGGCGTATAGTCGTTGTCGGCGGGGCTTTGCGGGCCGATGCCGGGGGCCGGGCAGTAGGCGTTCATCGACCAGCTATAGCCCGAGGAGGTGGAGACCACGTCAAACATCTTTTGCCGGTCGAGCCCCAGCTTGTCAGCGAGCGCGAAGGCCTCGCAGGTGGCGATCATGGTCACGCCTAGGATCATGTTGTTGCAAATCTTCGCCGCTTGGCCCGCGCCCGCATCGCCGCAATGGACAGCCTTTTGGCCCATGATTTCAAAGAGCGGCTTGGCCTTGGCAAAGGCGTCCGTGCTGCCACCGGCCATAAAGGTCAGCGTGCCTGCTGCCGCTCCGCCGATCCCGCCCGACACGGGCGCATCAACGGCCAAAAGGCCAGCAGCCTCTGCTTCGGCGGCCACGGCGCGGGCGCTTTCCACGTCTACGGTCGAGCAGTCGATAAGGGCCGCGCCCTTTGCCATGGCCGGGATCACCTCTGCCGCAACAGCGCGCAGGATCGCGCCATTGGGGAGCATGGTGATGACCACTTCTGCGTCCGCAACCGCCTCGGCAGCCGTGGCAACCGAGGTCACGCCGGTGGCTGTCGTCCCCGCGACGTCATATCCCGCCACCGCGTGGCCCGCAGCAGCCAGATTGGCCGCCATCGGCGCGCCCATGTTTCCCAGTCCGATGAACCCGATTTTCATGCCTGCTCTCCTCCCAGTTTCAGCGCGTTCTCGCCCAAGGGGCGCAGCATTTTGGCGACAGCCGCGATGGGCACGGTGCCATCGGCATATTGCCATGCCGGATTGCGGTCCTTGTCAATGATCTGCGCGCGGATGCCTTCGAGGAAGTCGCCATGCTCCATCGCGCGGAAGGTGAACCGGTATTCCAGGTCCAGCGCCTTTTCGATACTCAGCGACGGGCCGCGTAGCCGGTGTACGGTCTCAATGGCAACGGCCATCGACAGAGGCGCATTGCGGCCCATCTTCTTGAGCGCGTCTTGGGCGAGGGGCCCGCCATCGTTGCGCAGGTCCGTCAGGATATCGCCGAGCGCTTCGCCGGAAAAGAGCCGGTCGATCTCGGCCTGGTTGGTCTTAAGCGTGCCGGGAGGCGGCGTTTCGGGGCGCAGCGTGTCGGCGTCGCCTGTCGACTCCAGTGTGGTAATCGCATCTGGCCAGCGCGCTTCGGGCAGGAAGAGATCGGCAAAGCCCGCGTGGATCGCATCCTCGGGGCCCATCCGCGTGGCAGTGGTGCCGAGGTATTCGCCCAATCGCCCCGGTGCCAAGGCCAGCATCAGGGATCCGCCCACATCGGGCACCAGCCCGATCCCACATTCCGGCATCGCGATTTGCGCGCTTTCGCCCACAACCCGGTGCGAGCCGTGACAGCCAATGCCCACGCCACCGCCCATGGTGAAACCCTGCAGAAAGCTGACCACGGGCTTGGGGTAGGAGAAGATCTTGGCGTTCAGCCGGTATTCATCCGCCCAAAAGGTCTGGCCATAGGCAAAGTCGCCCTGGGTGCCGGTCTCGTACAGCTCGGCAATATCCCCGCCCGAGCAAAACGCCCGGTCACCTTCGGCATCGAGCACAATCAGCTTCACCGCGTCGTCGTTTTGCCAGGCGTCAAACGCGCGCTCAATCGCCAGACACATGTCGTAGGTCATCGCATTGAGCGCCTGCGGACGCGTCAGCGTGATGCGCCCAGCTTGGCCGGTGGTTCGGATGGAGATGTCAGTCATTTGGTCATTTCTTTAGCAGCGTATCCAGTGTTGCGCACCGCATTTCCGCGCGCCGCGTATCGTTGCGGACGAAGATATTCAAATGGTCGCGAAAGGCACGCCAGAACCAGATCAATGTCGCCCAAGCGCCTGCCAGGAGGGCCAGAGCGACGAGCGTCCCAACAACGCCCAGGCCTGGCCCCAATACAATCGTCCCGCCGAGGAGGAGAAAGTAAAATCCCATGAAACCAAGCACGCTAGGCAGAAGGACCCAGATGAAGAGGGATGGCATCAAGAGGGGCCCAATTGCAGGGCTTTCCAGCGAAAAGCGCAGCAAATCGCGCTCATGCAGGCGCGGAAGCCAACACAGCGCGTCCAAAACTCGCTGCATCGGCGGTCTCCGTGTGGCTGCCATCACGTCCCCGCCTGAGCTCGTCTCAGGCGTCGCCCGACCTCCTCCCGGAGGGCGACTTGCGATGCCCCAAAGAGCGGCAGCGTTGCGCCGTTGACAAGATCACGCGCCGCACGCGCCCTACACATGCCCTCCAGGTCGGTCGTCGCCTGAGACATATGCGATGGGGCTTGCTTCATGCCGCCTTCAGCATCTCGCGGGCCACGATCACGCGCATGATCTCGTTGGTGCCTTCCAGGATCTTGTGCACGCGCAGGTCGCGGACCAGCTTTTCGATCCCGTAATCCGCCAGATACCCGTAGCCGCCGTGCATCTGCAGGCAGTCATCGACGACTTTCGATCCCACCTCGGTCACGAATTTCTTGGCCATCGCGCAGAACTTGGTGGCGTCCGGCGCGCCCTGGTCAAGCTTCCAGGCGGCTTGGCGCAGGAAGGTGCGCGCGGCTTGAAGTTCAATCTCCATATCCGCCAGGCGGAATTGCAGGCCCTGGAACTGGTCGATGGATTTGCCGAAGGCCTTGCGCTCGCGCATATAGGCCAGGGTCTGGTCAAGGGCTGTCTGTGCCGCCCCCAGTGAACAGGCCGCGATATTGAGCCGCCCGCCATCCAGACCCATCATGGCATAGGTGAACCCACGCCCTTCCTCGCCGACCAGATTGCCGGAGGGCACTTTGCAGTCGTCGAACTGCACCTGCGCGGTGGGCTGCGACCGCCAGCCCATCTTGTCCTCAAGCCCACCAAAGCTCAGCCCCGGCGTGCCATCTTCAATATAGAGTGTCGAGATCCCCTTGGGGCCATCTTCCCCGGTGCGCACCATGCAGACATAGGCGTCCGAGTAGCCGCCGCCCGAGATGAAAGCCTTGGTGCCGTTGAGCGTATAACCTTCGTTGGTCCGCTCCGCGCGGGTCTTAAGCGCTGCGGCGTCCGAGCCTGAGCCGGGCTCGGTCAGGCAGTAACTGAGGACGGTGTTCAGCGCCAAGACATCCGGCAGCACGCGCGCTTTCAGCTCATCCGAGCCAAAGCTGTCGAGCATGCGCGCGCACATATTGTGGATCGATAGGAAGGCCGCGACGGAGGGGCAGGCCATCGACAGGGCTTCAAAGACAAGCGTGGCGTCGAGGCGGGAGAGGCCAGCGCCGCCTGCGTCTTCGCACACGTAGAGGCTGCCAAAGCCCAATTCGCCCACGCGCGGCCACAGCTCTTTCGGGATCGTGCCTTGGGCTTCCCAGTCGCGTGCATAGGGCGCGATAGCCTCTTGGCCAAAGGCCTGCGCCATATCAAAAATGGCGATTTGTTCTTCGGTCAGCGCAAAGTCCATCTGCTCCCCTGCATTTATTGAACACTTGTTTAATAAATGCAGAAGGGCCTTGCTGGCAAGCGCTCAGATGACGTTTAGGCGCGCAAACCGGAGAATTCGAACGCGTCACTGGCCGTCACACGCGCGACATTCGCGTCGTCGATTTTTCCAAACCGAACAGGAAGGGCCGCGCGCAAGATGGCGGGCGACGGCTCAGACCCGTCTTCCATCTCGTTCGCAAAACCTTGATCAGCAGCCCGCATGCGCGCCGCAGCGGCCCGACGCGCCACGGTCACCGGCGGATGGGTTGGCACCACGCGCGGCTCGGCCGGTTGAGCGTTTTCTAAACGCTGATGGTTGTTTTCGAAACGCGTAAACTTCTCAGAGCCCACGACAGGCTTGGCAGACGCTTTCCCAAAGTTAAACCAGAACATGCTTCATCCCTCACTTTCCCACGATTGTCCCATCGCTAGGCACGAATTGAGACAAAATTGAGCCAAATTCACGTCTAGAGGTTGCGGGGGGTGCGTTTCGGCGAAACAGTGCTTTTCCTCGGCGGAAAGATGCTCGTTATGCGGGTGTCACGCATGACGAAACGGCGCCGGACCAGGCGCCGCTTTTTGTGGTTTGTTCTGGGGTGCTTATTCCATCACAGGAATAGAGAACTCGCCGCCTTCTTTGATGCCCGAAGGCCAGCGCGCGGTGACCGTTTTGGTGCGCGTGTAGAACTTGAACGCGTCGGGCCCGTGCTGGTTTAGATCGCCAAAGACCGATTTCTTCCAGCCGCCAAAGGTGTGATAGGCCAGCGGCACGGGGATTGGCACGTTGATGCCCACCATGCCGATGTTGATGCGCTGTGCGAAGTCGCGGGCGGTGTCGCCGTCGCGGGTGAAAATCGCGGTGCCGTTGCCGTATTCGTGGTCCATCGCCAAGCCAATCGCCTCTTCATAGCTTTGCGCACGCACTGTGGAGAGGACCGGCCCGAAGATCTCGGTCTTATAGATGTCCATATCCGGCGTGACCTTGTCAAAAAGGTGCGCGCCGACAAAGAAGCCGTCTTCATAGCCTTGCAGGCGGAAATCGCGGCCATCGACGACAAGCTCCGCACCTTGGTCCACGCCTGACTGCACCAGCCGCTCGATATTGGCCTTGGCGGCGGCGGTGACAACGGGGCCGTAATCCACATCGTCGCCCGCCGTGTAGGGGCCGACTTTCAGTTTTTCGATCCGAGGAATCAGCTTTTCAATGAGTCTGTCCGCCGTAGCGTCGCCCACCGGCACAGCCACCGAGATCGCCATGCAGCGTTCGCCTGCCGCGCCATAGCCCGAGCCCACGAGCGCGTCGGCCGCCTGGTCCATATCTGCGTCGGGCATTACAATCATGTGGTTTTTGGCGCCGCCGAAGCACTGGACGCGTTTGCCGTGGGCACAGCCTTTGCCATAGATGTATTCGGCGATGGGGGTGGAGCCAACAAAACCGATGGACTGCACGACGGGATGTTCAAGCAGCGCGTCAACGGCTTCTTTGTCACCGTTCACAACTTGCAGAATGCCTTTAGGCGCGCCGGCCTCTTCCATGAGTTCTGCGAGCATGAGGGGAACAGAGGGGTCCCGCTCGGACGGCTTCAGGATAAACGCGTTGCCGCACACGATGGCGGGGGCAAACATCCACATCGGGATCATGGCAGGGAAGTTGAAGGGTGTGATGCCCGCCGTCACGCCCAAAGGTTGGCGCATGGAATACATGTCAATGCCGGGGCCTGCGCTGTCGGTGAACTCGCCTTTCAGCATTTGCGGGGCAGAGATGCAGTATTCCACCACCTCCAGCCCGCGCTGCACATCGCCCTTCGCGTCCGGCAAGGTCTTGCCGTGCTCGCGGCTGAGCGCTTCGGCCAGCTTGTCCATATCGCGGTGCAGGAGCGAGACGTACTTCATCATCACGCGCGCGCGGCGCTGTGGGTTTACTGCAGCCCAGGCTGGCTGTGCCGCCGCCGCCATCGCTACAGCCTGATCGACCTCCGCCGGCGAAGCCAATGCCACTTTGGCCTGCACCTCGCCGGTGGCGGGGTTCATCACATCGGCAAAACGGCCCGAGCTGCCCGCCACATGTTCGCCGTTGATATAGTGAGAGAGTTCTTCCATCTGATCCTCCTTGCGCATGCTTTGGTGCGGTTTTACCTTTGCGAAATCACAGATCAAAGACACAAATCGGCAAAGTGCTTTTGCAATTTTGCAAATCTGTGGCGGTACGGAATGGGGGCCTCATGCAAGTGAATTGGGATGATCTGAGGCTATTTTTGGCCGTGTCGCGCGCACAATCGCTGTCTGGCGCGGGCCGGATGGTGCAGTTGGACCCTGCCACGCTGGGGCGCCGGATGGCCCGGCTTGAGCGGGACGTGGGCGAGACGCTGTTTCAAAAGTCGCAGTCTGGCTACAGTTTGACGGATGTCGGTGTGCGTTTGGTCGAGCGGGCGGAAGCGGCTGAACGCGCCTTGACGGTGGGGGCTGCGGCAGATCCGGCGGGCGGCTTGACGGGGCAAGTGCGGATTGGGGCACCGGACGGGTGCGCAAATTACCTTTTGCCGCAGGTCTGCGCGCGGCTGGCGCGGGCGCATCCGGACCTGGACATCCAAATCGTGGCGCTGCCGCGCGTGTTTAACCTGTCAAAGCGCGAAGCGGACATGGCAATCTCGGTCTCAGCGCCGCGGGCGGGGCGCCAGATCGTTCAAAAGATCACCGACTACCACCTGCACTTGGCCGCGGCGGCGACCTATCTGCAGGGCAAAGCGCCAGTGCTGGCGCGTCGCGATCTGCAGAACCACCCGATCGTCGGATACATCCCCGACATGATTTTCGACAAAGAGCTGGACTACCTCCAAGAGTTGGGCGTGCCACGGATCCAGTTGGCATCGAACTCGGTTGCGGTGCAATTGAACGCGATCCGGCAGGGCGCGGGTATCGGCATTGTCCACGACTTTGCCCTGCCCATGGTTGGCGGGATGACCCGGCTGTTGACGCAGGAGATCAGCTTGCAACGCAGCTTTTACCTGCTGCGGCCTGAAGAAGACCGGAACAATCCCCGCCTCACAAAATTGGCCAAAGCGCTGAGCCAAGGCGTACGCGCGGAGGTTGCGCGGCTGGAGGCGTTGGCTTGACAGAACACGGGAACGTGAGGCAGGCTTCAACTTCCGGTGGCTTTCAGTGGTCCCGGACCTCTTTTGCGAAGCCACGGGGCACCGAACTGGTGCCGGGCTTTTTTTCGGCCCGCGCCTGGCCGCATAGGGAGGAAGTTATGCTGGTTCATCAGATTTTGAAGCTCAAGGCAGACGACGCTGTGGTAACCGTGCCGCGCGCAACAACGGTTCGCGAGGCGGCAGATATGCTTGCCAAACGCAAAATCGGGACCGTCGTTGTCTCGGACGATGGGCAAACCCCGCAGGGCATCTTGTCAGAGCGCGATATTGTGCGTGAACTAGCCCAAAAGGGCGCCGCCGTGCTGAGCGACAGCGTGGAGGCCCACATGACGTCGAAGCTTGTCACCTGCAGCCGCGATGCCAGCGCCGATGCGATCCTGGCCACGATGACCGAAAAGCGGTTCCGGCACATGCCCGTGGTCGAAAACGGCGTTTTGGTCGGCATCATCACGCTGGGTGATGTGGTTAAGGCGCGCCTGAGCGAGCTTTCGATGGAGAAGGATGCGCTGGAAAGCATGATCATGGGCTACTGACGCCGCGCACGCTCTTGCATTCCTGCGGACGCTCTGGTCGATTGCGCGGGAACTGGCGGAGGAGAGCGCGGTAATGCGGATTGGGTTGTACCCCGGAACGTTTGATCCGATCACATTGGGTCATATGGATATCATTCGCCGGGCCTCGGCCTTGGTGGACCGCTTGGTGATTGGCGTTGCTATCAACCGCGATAAGGGGCCGCTTTATTCGCTGGAAGAACGGGTAGCGATGATCGAGGCGGAATGTGCGAGCCTGTCGGCGCAGACTGGCACAGAGATCGTGGCGCATCCTTTTGAAAATCTGCTGATTGATTGCGCGCGCGACGTGGGCGCGAAGATCATCGTGCGCGGGCTGCGCGCTGTGGCCGATTTTGAGTACGAGTTCCAGATGGTTGAAATGAACCGGCAACTCGACGATGGGATCGAGACGGTGTTTCTGATGGCCGAAGCGCAGCATCGCGCGATTGCGTCGAAGCTGGTTAAGGAGATCGCGCGCCTGGGCGGCGATGTGTCAAAATTCGTGACACCGGCCGTCGATGAAGCGCTGAAGGCCCGGTTGGGGTAGGTGCGGACGATGCCGCACCTTACGGGGCTCACGACGCGCTTATAGGTGCTTGCCCATCTCGGAGGCCGTGTCCAGCATCCGGTTGGAGAAGCCCCATTCGTTATCGTACCACGCCATGACGCGCGCCATCGATCCGCCCAGCAGTTTGGTTTGATCCAAGGCCGCGATGGACGAATGCGGATCATGGTTGAAATCAACTGAGACCGTCGGGCGATCTTCGACGGCCAGAATGCCTTTTAGCGGACCTTCCGCCGCCGCTGTCAGGGCGGCGTTGATCTCTTCTACGGAGGTGTCTTTTTCCAGTTCAACCACCAGATCAACGCAGGACACATTGGGCGTGGGCACGCGCAGCGCTTGGCCCGTGAAGCGGCCCTCTAGCTCGGGCAGGACCAGGGCCACCGCCTCGGCGGCACCGGTTGAGGTCGGGATCATTGACAGTGCCGCAGCGCGTGCGCGGTTCAGGTCAGAATGCGCGGTGTCATGCGTCGGCTGGTCGCCTGTATAGGCGTGGATCGTGTTCATGATCCCGCGTTTGATGCCAAAGCTGTCTTGCAGCACTTTGGCGACAGGCGTCAGGCAATTTGTCGTGCAGCTTGCGTTTGACACGACCTTGTCGGCGCTGGAGAGGGTCTTGTGGTTCACCCCGTAAACGACTGTCTTTGGTTTCGGACTGCCGCTCGCAGGAGCGGAGATCAGAACGGCGGAGGAACCGTTTTCCAAGTGTGGTTGCACCGCGTCGATGGACCGAAAGATGCCGGTGCATTCCAGAACGATATCCACGTCAGACCAGGGCAGGTCCGCCGGATTGCGCATCGCTGTGACACGGATCGGGCCGGTGCCCGCGTCCATTGTATCGCCGTCGACGACCACGCGGCGGCCCAAACGACCATGCACGGAATCAAATTCCAGCAAATGCGCGTTGGTTGCTGCTGGCGCGAGATCGTTGATCGCCACCACCTCTACATCGGTGCGGCCTGATTCAATCAAAGCGCGCAAGACGTTACGTCCGATACGGCCAAATCCGTTGATGCCAAGTTTGAGGCTCATGTGCGGCTCCCTAGGTGATCATCCGTCAATATGCGGTTAGCGCTAACAAACGCGAAACGGCGCGCGAGTCAACGGGTCAGGTGGAGTTGTGATCGGGGGAGACGAGGAGAAAGCGTGCGAAAAGCGGCGTGCCGCTTACCGCCAAAACGCGATCCATTCGATCAGCTCTAAGAACTTTTTGCCCAAGAAAACAAGGTTGCTGCTATCGTAAAGCACCACATCAAGCGCAACGCCGCCTAGGATTGTAATCCCCAGCAGGATGGCAAGCGCGTTTGTCACAGAAGAAACCCTTCGGCGGATAACATCCGGGCCAGTGTTGCCAGCCCGGATCATGCTTCGCAAGGGTGGGGTGGACTAGATCTTGGAGCCCATGGCCACGGCGACATCCGCCATGCGCACCGAAAAGCCCCATTCATTGTCGTACCAGGCCAGAACCCGGACCGTCCGTCCGCCCACGACCCGCGTTTGGTCTGGCGCGAAAATGGAGGAATGTTCGGTGTGGTTGAAATCGATGCTGACCTTGGGCGCGGGATCGTAGGCCAGAACGCGGCCCATCTCGGTCTTGGTTGCGTCAAGAATGGCAGCGTTGACGTCATCGGCGGTTACGTCGCGGCTGGCTTCAAAGGTCAGATCCACGGCCGAGACGTTCGGTGTGGGCACGCGAATGGCGGAGCCGTCGAGCTTGCCTTTCATGTTGGGCAGCACTTCGCCCAGGGCTTTGGCAGCACCTGTAGAGGTCGGGATCATCGACATCGCAGCAGCGCGCGCGCGGTAAAGATCGCTGTGGCGCGTGTCATGCGTTGGCTGATCGCCGGTATAGGAATGGATCGTGGTCATAATCCCACGTTCGATCCCAATCGCGCTGTCGAGCACCTTCGCGAGCGGCGCCAGGCAGTTTGTGGTGCAGGACCCGTTGGAGACCATCTTGTCCGCTGCAGTCAAACCTTCGTGGTTCACACCAAAGACGATGGTCTTGTCGACATTCTTCGCAGGCGCCGAGATCAGCACCTTGCCCGCGCCGCGATTAAGGTGCTCTTTGGCGGTCTCGCCGTCGTTGAACGCGCCTGTGCACTCCAGAACAACGTCGCAGCCATTCCAATCAAGCTCGTTCAGATTGCGCGTCGACATCACGTCCATCGGGCCGCGGCCCATGTCCATCCAACCCTCGCCCACGGTGATCTCGCCCGCATACCGGCCATGGACCGAATCGAAGCGCATCAAATGTGCGGCTGTCTCAAGGGGGGCGGTCGCGTTGATCTTGACCACTTCAATATCGTTGCGCCCGGAGGCGGCAATATGGCCCAGCGTGCACCGCCCGATCCGGCCAAATCCATTAATACCAACTCTAATCGTCATAACTCATCTCCTGCGCCACCCGGCGATATGCGCTCGTATACCGCGCTCTTCTACATCCACAAATGGGCAAATCTGTGAAATTTCAGACTGTTAGCGATAACTATGCCGCGCATGCGAAGGGTTGCGCTAACGGGGGCGCTAACAGTATGGATAGGGGGGCGTCAGGCCTGTCGCAAAGTTGCGCGGCACCCGCATCATGGCGCAAGAAAACGAAAAAGGGTTGGGCATGAGTGGACTTCTGGCACTTTTGGACGATGTGGCGGGAATCGCCAAAGTCGCCGCCGCCTCGGTGGATGACGTCACAGCGCAGGCGTTCAAAGCCTCGTCTAAGGCGGCGGGCGTTGTGATTGATGACGCTGCCGTCACACCCAAATATGTCACCGGCCTTGCGCCCGCGCGCGAGTTGCCGATCATCTGGAAAATCACCAAAGGGTCGATTTTCAACAAGATCGTGATCCTGCTGCCTGCGCTGTTGATCCTATCGGCGCTTTTGCCCTGGGTTATCACGCCGCTTTTGATGCTGGGGGGCTTTTATCTGTGCTATGAGGGGGCCGAGAAGGTCGTGCATTGGGTCGCGCCGCACGCAGATGCGCATGTCGAGGCGGAGCATGACCCTAAGGACCCGGCGCATCTGGAAGAAGAGCGAGTGCGCGGCGCGATCAAGACAGACTTCATTCTGTCGGCAGAGATTATGACGATCATCCTCAACGAATTGCCGGACAGTAACTTAGCCTTCAAGGCCGTGGCTTTGGCGATTGCGGGGCTCACGATCACGGCGGCGGTTTATGGTGCTGTGGCGCTGATCGTCAAAATGGACGATGTGGGCCTGCGCATGGTGGAGCGGGGACGGACCGCGATCACCCGGTCCATCGGGAACGGCCTGGTGCGCGGCATGCCAACGTTTTTGCAGGTGCTTAGCACAGTGGGCACTTTGGCGATGATTTGGGTGGGTGGCTCAATCCTCGTGCATGGGCTTGAGGTGATGCATTGGTGGACCTGGCCCTATGAGGCGATCAAACACGCAGCGCAAAATGCGGCAGACCTGGCGGAAGTGGCCAAGGGCTTTGTGTCCTGGTTTGTGACCGCGTTTTTGGATGGGGTTCTGGGGCTGCTTGTCGGGCTCTTGCTGATCCCGTTCGTGACGCATGTCTTGCTGCCGGTTTTGAAGACGCTTGGATTGGTCTCATCCAATAAAGTGTAGTATTAACAAGGGTTTACGTCACCAAGCGTAAGTGCTGGCGCGGGGCGGCCGTGCCTTGGGCCAGCGCGTCATACGGGTCGACATCCGACAGCATCATGTCGACCACTTGGCGCAACAACTGCCGCCGTCCGCGCGTAGAGTAAAACCCGCCCGGCACTTGCGAGGTTTCCAAAAGATACCGCCGGTAGTCGCGGTAGGCGCGCGTGTCGGGTCGTTTTGCGGCGTTGAAGAACTCTGCCAGGGGCTGGGCCGAGACGAATTCGGGCTTGGCATAAACGGCGTCGCCAAACACTTTTAGGGGAATGCCGCGCCACAGAACCTGTTGCGCGGCGGTAGAGTTGATCGTGACGGCAGACCGACACGCGCCTAAAAGCTGCGCCAGCTTGCCGCCGCGCAGGTAATGCACCCGGCCTTCCAGCCCCATCTCGGCGGTCATCTCTTTGATCTTGCGGCGTATCTGCGCGCGCCCGTCTTCCAAGGGATGCGCTTTGATCACCAGGTGGTGGTGGCCAGGCGCGCCTTTCGCGAAGCCTTCAAGAGCAACTTTTACAAAGTCGGTCATCGTGCCGAAGTTAGAGTGTTTTTGGAAGGAGCTGTCATGTTCCAATTGCAGCAACACAAGGTGGTAGGGAAACCCACCGTGCTTGACCCGCAATGTCGCCACCATCCGTTCAAGTGCGGTGAACGGCATCAAAAGCAACCGCTTGATATATAGGCGAAACTCTTGCGACACGGTCACGCCGCGATGTGGTTCGATCCGCCCATATCCCTGGTTCAGAACCATCACAAAGAAGTGGTAAAGGGCACCATAGAAGATATGCTGGCGCATGTCGCCCCAATGCCCCGGCGGCAAGGGGGGTTCCATATCGCTATCCGCAAGGCTTTTGCGCATGTCCGCGACGTTTAGGTCCATGAGGCGCGAATGACCGTTGCTGCCGCCGCGCTCATACGTGACCCACCAGGGGCGCATATAGCCTTCTTCAAACACATGCACGCGCAGGCCCAACTTTTTGGCGCGCGCGATGGCTTCGGCGTGGATGGCGCGCGTATCACCGTAAAGGACAATGTCTGTGATCTGCTTTTCGGTGACGATATCCGTGAAAGTCTCCGCCCAGTCAGATAGGTCGTCGCGGTATGCGATATACGCAGCTCGGTCCGGCCAAAACGCCCGGTCGCCCGCGTTGAAGCCCACGCGCCAGACATCAGCGCCCGCTTTGCGCAGCATCTGTGCCAAACGGTAAAAGAAGGGGCCATGCGGTCCTTGAAGAAAGAGGTATACCCGGTTGGTCGCGTTCAATTGTCTCATCATGCTCGTTATAGGCCCACAACCCTTCCAGCGCGGTTAACCGACGCATGGGGCGACAATAAGGCTTGCCAGCGCTTGTTCTAGGGCCGCAGCGTGGCTAGGTGGGTGCGCAGAGACAAGGGGAAAAGCGAGTGTTCACAGGCATAATTACCGATATCGGACGGATCGAAGCGCTGGAACAGCGCGGCGACTTGCGTGCAAAGATTGCGTGCTCCTTTGACACGTCGCAGATCGATATGGGCGCGTCGATTGCATCCGACGGGGTGTGCCTGACCGTCGTTGACTTAGGTCCGGGCTGGTATGCGGTTGATATCAGCGCCGAAACCGTTGCGATGACCAATCTTGACCGCTGGCAGGTCGGCGCGCGCGTCAACCTCGAGCGCGCGCTGCGGGTGGGCGACGAGCTTGGCGGGCATATCGTGTCGGGTCATGTGGACGGGGTCGCAGAAGTTGTTTTGGTGGCCGATGAAGGCGACAGCACGCGGGTGCAGTTGCGCGCGCCCGAAGCCCTGTCGCGGTTCATCGCGCCCAAGGGCTCGGTCGCGCTAAACGGCACGTCCTTGACGGTCAACGAAGTGCAGGGCGACATTTTCGGGATCAACTTCATCCCCCACACCAAAGAGGTCACGACATGGGGCGATGTGGCCGTGGGCGACCGCGTGAACCTCGAAATCGATACCTTGGCCCGTTACGTCGCCCGATTGGCCGACGTTCAAGCCGCCTCCTGACCGTGATTTAGCTCGCGGCGTGTTTCGCGGCGCGGCGGGGTGTGGCGACCGTTTCTAAGTCGTAGAGGTCCTCCATTGGCAGCCAGCCAGAAAAGGGTGTGCGCCTCTCCAGCTCAAAGGCGAACCAATTCCCACCGCCGCCAGGGCCCTGGTCATAGGACCGGCTGATCTCGACGCCGCTCAGCGCACACCAAAGCAGTGTACCGACCGCCCCGTGACCGACAATCAGAACATCGCCGTCGCAGCTTAGTTCCAGCGCTTTTTCGACTTCGGCCAAAATCCGCGATTGCGCGGCGCGGGCCGTTTCCCAGCCGCGAATAGAGGTGTCAGGCTCGGCAAAAAACGCATCCGCGGTCGCTTCAAACTCCGGCTGCGGCAAGTAGCCCGTCGCAGAGCGGTCGTTTTCGCCCATGCGGCCCCAGACCTCGACAGCGCGGCCCAAGGACGCCGCAATCGGGCTTGCCGTTTCAATTGCCTTGGTTTCATCGCTGGAAAGGACCCGCGTCGTGCCGGCGAGCGCGCTCGAGGCCGCGAGCAGCGCCACGCGGTCCTGACCGATCTCGTTCAAGGACCACCGTTTCACGTCGCGCGCAGGCGCGATATGCACCTGCGGATGCGTCAAGTATCGGACAATTGGCAAATGACTGCCCCTTAGAGCCGCGCTTTTGCCTTTTCTGCCACAGCTTCCGGCGTGATGCCAAATTTTTCAAAGAGTGTGCCTGCCGGGGCCGACGCACCAAAGCTGTCCATGCCCACAAAATCAGCTTTTGCCTCGCGGCCCCGTTCGCCCAACAGCCAGCGATCCCAGCCTTGGCGCATCGCGGCCTCGACGCCGATGCGCACAGCACCGCCCGGCAAGACGCGCTTGCGATAGGCCTCGTCTTGGGCGGCGAACAGCTCCATCGAGGGCATCGACACCACGCGTGCGCCAATCCCGTCGGCTTGCAACAGATCCCGCGCCGCCATGGCAACCGAAACTTCTGACCCTGTGGCGATCAAAATGACCTGCCGCTTTCCCTCCGCATCGGCCAGGACATAGGCGCCCTGCGCGGTGAGGTTTTTGGACTTATGCTCGGTCCGCAGCGTCGGCAGCCCTTGCCGGGTGAGCGACAGAACAGACGGCGTGGCCGTTTGCATCAAGGCCAATTCCCAGGCCTCTGCGGTCTCAATTGTGTCGGCAGGGCGGAACACCAGCGTGTTGGGCGTCGCGCGGCTGATCGCGAGATGCTCCACCGGTTGGTGTGTGGGTCCGTCTTCGCCCAGGCCGATGGAATCGTGGGTCATCACAAAGACCGTGGGGATCTTCATCAGCGCCGCAAGCCGCATCGCAGGCCGCGCATAGTCGGTGAAACACATGAACGTACCGCCATAAGGGCGCACGCCACCATGGAGCGCCATGCCGTTCATCGCCGAGGCCATGCCATGTTCGCGAATGCCCCAATAGATATAGCGCCCGCCGCGGTTGTCGGTATCAAAGACCCCCAGATCGGCGGTTTTGGTGTTGTTGGACCCCGTGAGGTCCGCCGAGCCGCCGATGGTCTCTGGCATGATCGGGTTGATCGCTGTCAGCACCTTTTCGGACGACGCGCGCGTCGCCAGCTTGGGCGCTTCTTCCGAATATTCCTTTTTGACCTTGCGGATGGTCGCGGCCAAGCGCTTGGGGGGCTCTCCCGCCATCACACGGGCGAACTCGGCCTGTTTGCTGGCCGAAAGCGTCTCTAGCCGGGCTTGCCAGTCGTCTTGGGCCGCTTTGCCGCGCGCGCCAACCGCTTCCCAGGCAGATTTCAAGCCCGCTGGAACCTCAAAGGGGGCTGCCTCCCAACCCCAGAGCGCCTTGGCCTCGGCGTTTTGGTCCGCGTTGGTCAGAGCGCCGTGGCCTTTGGACGTGTCTTGGGCCGCGTGACCCAGTGCGATATGGGTCTTGCACGCGATCATCGACGGTTTGCCCGCCTTCTTGGCTTGGGTGATCGCGGCATCAATCGCCACCGGGTCGTGCCCGTCGATCTCTTGCACATGCCACCCAGCGGCCTTGAAGCGCGCAGGCTGATCCACACGGTCCGACAGCTCGACCGTGCCGTCGATGGTGATATTATTGTTGTCCCAGAAGACGATAAGCTTGGAAAGCTCATGCCGCCCGGCAATGCCGATGGCCTCTTGGCTGACGCCCTCCATCAGGCATCCGTCGCCCGCGATCACATAGGTGTAGTGATCGACGACCTTCTTGCCAAACCGCGCGCGCAACGCCTCTTCGGCCATCGCAAAGCCCACCGAATTGGCCAGGCCTTGGCCCAAGGGGCCGGTGGTCGTCTCGATCCCAGGGGCCAGGAAGTTTTCCGGGTGGCCTGCGGTCTTTGCGCCCCACTGGCGAAAATTTTTCACTTCTTCCAGCGTGATATCGGGCGAACCTGTCAGGTACAGCAGCGCATAAAGCAGCATCGAGCCGTGGCCCGCACTTAAGATAAAGCGGTCGCGATCCGCCCAATTGGGGGCCTCGGCCACGAAGTTGAGGTGGTTGCGGTAGAGGACTGTCGCTACATCCGCCATGCCAATGGGCATGCCCGAATGGCCGGAATTCGCAGCAGCCACACCGTCCAATGCAAGGGCGCGGATCGCGGTGGCCATCTCCCAGTGTTCCGGGTGCGCGGCGCGCAAGTTTGCAATGTCGACGGGGGAGGCGTCTGTCGGGGTCACGGGCTCTGTCCTTCGTTCGCTAATGCGTTGTTTTGCGCGTGCATATCAGCCGATCCGCCTGCGTCAAGCACGCATCGCCAGCGCCACATCAATTGCGCCCTGCAAGTACTTGAAAGTGAAGGGGCGCAATTTCCGCGCGTAGGTTGTAAACTCGGCCGCAGCAGGACCGCGCAGCGATTCGCGGCGGCGACGAGACGGGCAACTGACAGTTTAGGACAGGCATGAGCGATATTGATGATTTGCAGGCACGGATCAACGCGGCGTTGGACCGGGTCTCGGCAGGTGTCGAAACCTTGACGGCAAACGGTGCTGACGCTGCGCAATTGCAGGCGGATTTGGAAGAAGAAAAGACAGTTACCGCGCAGCTTGAAGAACGGCTGCGGGTGTTGAAGGATAAGCAGGCCGCCGACTTGGC
>CAWUIP010000056.1:0-20938 GCA_963922415.1 uncultured Aliishimia sp.
TCGTTCATGCAGCCCATTTCCCACAGCACCGACGCGAGAGTTGATGTAAAGATCCACTGAAGCTCACCACAGCTTTTGCTGGTAGCTTTGCGGACAAAGCGAACCTTTGGGCTTTGTCCGCTTTCGCGCTCACAATCATCTCAGAGTTGTTTAAACGGCTTGTCGCTTTCCGAGTCGCTGAATTTATCCCCAGAAAAACGACGTACTTAAGGGTTCACTTGAGAGGAAAAACTTGTGACCTTCCAATCAGCAGGGTCACTTGATGAGGCAATGCGCCCTCTCTTTTCAAATCCACCTAAGCCCGACCCAACAAAACTAACGCTAATGTCTGTGGGTGTCTTATGGGTCTTTGAAAACACGCAACTAATCGTGCCCTGCGCATCTCCATATGAGCTGAGAAACGTTACATTTGGATATGTGGCCAATGCGCCCAAACTGGTGCCGACGATTGTTGGAGCCATAAGCTGAAGGCCGGTCAGACCTCGAAATTCCGGCGTAATATTGTCGGCAAAAGCACTTACGCAGGCTGCATCTTTTTGCACATGATCTTGCTGGTGAAAACTGTATGCTTTTTCAATGGAAAATCCGTCTGCGAATACCGGACTTGCTAAAAAAAAATGTGCCATAATGGGCACTATGCGTTGCTTCATACTTCCCCACACTGATCGCTACATCTCCACACACCAAGCTGCCTAATTTTCGGCAATCTCGCCACTTGGCTTGCACGAAAGCTATGCCGAACACCCGTGAAATGTAAAGCCGGTGGGTTTCCCGCTGGTGCTGTGACTTGGGTCGTCGGAAAACTTGACCGGCCATTCGCTGCGTCGCATCCGGTAAACAGTTTGGGCTCTAAGCTGCCATTTGAAACAAAAAGCCCCGCCAATGGCGGGGCTTTTCGTCGTTATTCGTGCCGCGTTGCGGGTTACTCGTCGCCCTTGAGTGCCGCGCCCAGGATGTCGCCCAGGGACGCGCCGCTGTCGGAGGAGCCGTATTGTTCCACGGCTTCCTTCTCTTCGGCGATTTCGCGCGCTTTGATCGACACGCCCAGACGGCGGGTTTTGGTGTCGATGTTGGTGATGCGCACGTCCACCTTGTCGCCGACCGAGAAGCGCTCGGGGCGCTGTTCGGCGCGGTCGCGGCTGAGGTCGGAGCGGCGGATGAAGGACTTCATGCCTTCGTATTCCACTTCGATCCCGCCATCCTCGATGGAGGTGACTTCGACCGTCACGATGGAGCCGCGCTTCACGCCGCCCACGGCTTCGGCAAACTTGTCGCCGCCGACGCCTTTGATCGAGAGCGAGATGCGCTCTTTCTCGACGTCAATTTCGGAGACAACCGCCTGAACCATATCGCCTTTGCGGTAGTTCTGGATCGCATCCTCGCCACGCTCGTCCCACGAGATGTCCGACAGGTGCACCATGCCGTCGATATCGCCATCGAGACCGATGAAGAGGCCGAACTCGGTGATGTTCTTGACCTCGCCTTCGACCTGCGTGCCCTCTGGGAACTGCTCTTCGAAGACTTCCCAAGGGTTGCGCATTGTCTGCTTGAGACCCAAAGAAACGCGACGTTTGGAGCCGTCGATCTCCAGCACCATGACTTCGACCTCTTGCGAGGTGGAGACGATTTTGCCGGGATGCACGTTCTTCTTCGTCCAGGACATTTCCGAGACGTGCACGAGGCCTTCAACACCTGGCTCCAGCTCCACAAAAGCGCCGTAGTCGGTGATGTTGGTGACACGGCCCTGATGCACCGATTCCAGCGGATACTTGGCCGCAACCAGATCCCATGGGTCTTCCATCAGCTGCTTCATGCCCAAGGAGATGCGGTGCGTCTCTTTGTTGATCTTGATGACCTGCACATCGATGGTTTCGCCGATGGTCAGGATCTCGGACGGGTGGTTCACCCGGCGCCAGGCCATGTCGGTGACGTGTAGCAGGCCGTCGACGCCACCAAGGTCCACGAAGGCCCCGTATTCGGTGATGTTCTTAACGACGCCTTTGACGTTCTGACCCTCGATCAGATTGCCGATAACCTCAGCGCGCTGTTCGGCACGGCTCTCTTCCAGGATGGCGCGGCGCGACACAACGATGTTGCCCCGGCGGCGGTCCATTTTCAGGATTTGGAACGGCTGCTTAAGACCCATCAGCGGGCCCGCGTCGCGCACAGGGCGCACGTCCACTTGGCTGCCGGGCAAGAACGCCACAGCGCCGCCCAGATCGACCGTAAAGCCGCCTTTCACACGGCCAAAGATCGCGCCTTCGACACGTGCGTCCCCGGCATAGGCTTTCTCCAAGCGGTCCCACGCCTCTTCGCGGCGGGCCATTTCACGAGAGATAACCGCTTCGCCCTTGGCGTTTTCAGCGGCGCGCAGGTACACTTCGACCTCGTCGCCCACTTCAACTTTGGGCGCCTCACCGGGTTCTGCGAATTCTTTGAGTTCGACCCGGCCTTCCATTTTGTAGCCGACGTCGATGATGGCTTGACCGGCTTCAATCGCCAGAACCTTGCCTTTGACAACAGAGCCCTCGTCGGGCGTGTCCATCTCGAAGCTTTCTTGCAGGAGGGCTTCGAATTCCTCCATGGTTGCGTTAGCCATGAGGCGTAGGTGATCCTTCTTAACACTATATCTGGCCGCACGGTTGTCTCCGCGGGTCTTTGGTGAACGTTGGTCGAATACGCAAAACAGGGCCGGAAGACCGACCCTGCTCGCGTCTGCGAGTGTGCCCTCGCTTCGACCGGGCCGCGTATAGGTGGAAACACGCAGCGGCGCAACCCCCTTGCGGCCGGTGGGCCTACAACGCACGGATCATGCTAGGCGACGGGCATTTCTGTATGTCATCGCATATTCTTAACGTTTCGACGCGTAACGGGCAGGATTGGCACGGCACACTTGCTGCGGCGCAGCAAAAATCCGCTCAAAGTGGGTAGGCATGGGCCTAAATTTGCCAATTTGAAAGCGTTTCTAACTTTATTCAAATTTTTGCCGCAAAATCTTCTAGGTTTGGTTGTATCGCTAGAATTGGAACTTTCTGCTGCAAAACAAACGGTCACCCAGTGTACTCAAGACGCCACACTTTCGACGATCACACACGGCATGGCCTGCAACCGAACGCGGCGCAGCGCGATGCGTGTGAGTATTATCAAGTCGGGACGGCCATGGTGACGTCTCGCGGTGGCTTGGCTGTCGAAAAAATTGAGATTGGCGATGTTGTTTTGGGGCCGAATGGAGATTGGCGCCGCGTCGTTTGGGTTTGCGAGACGCAACAAGATGTGGACGATCGGGCGGGAACTCAAACCGCTTTCAAAACGGGCGCGGCGAGCAAAACACGGTTTCCTGGGGTTCGGTTCGTCAGTGGTCGGCCCGCGACGCGCCTGTACCAAGTCATTTTTGCGCCGAGTACCGTTGCACCACGCGACAACACCTTTGAGGTGTCGCCCGAGTTTCAGCCGGTTTCGGGCGATGAGGGACCGAGTGTCGACAAGGCACCAGCGGCAAAGCAGCTTCCGCGTATGCCGTCCTTTATATCGGTCCGCGCAACACCCAAGTCCCCTTTGGAAATCGCGTAACACCCGACATCGCAGATTTAGAGCTCTTCTCCCTTCTCGAGCAGCTCTTTCAACAGATCAATATAAAGCCCGGTACTGTCGCCACCGCCATAGGTGAACGCCCCTCCGGAATAGGCTGTGCCGTAGGTCCGCGCGACGTTCACAGTCTGCACAATGCCAGAAATAAACTGGTCGCGACGTAAGGGCGACAAGGGGTGGATAAACACGCTCCACAATCGCCCCTGCGCAACCGCATACCGCGCGTCCAACACAGAGTCGAAGTTGGCCTGCATCAGACGCAGAAGTTCATCGCGGTCCAGCCCATCCGCGCTCCGGATTGGGACCATTGCGCGCATTCGGTCAGCGCTTGGGTCAACAACGAGAAGGATTGGGATGTCGTCGACGGTAAACTCAGCCCCGTTGCCAAATAGCTGAGCGTCCGGATCAATGGCCGCGACGATCTTCATCAGGCGGGGCCACGTCATGAGCGCATCAGCAGGTTGTTCGGTCTGCGCAGGCGCGACAGCGGCCCAACACGACAACAGCAGTCCAAAAATCAAACGGTACATTACGAGGATCCTTCTGCGGCCCGTGGCGGCAAGCCTACCCCGGGTCCGCGCAATTCAGAAACCACGGATCTGTGATCAGCAGTACCGTTCGGGCCCAACCCACTGGTCAGCCGTGTATCGATCCCCATGTGCCCACCCGATGGGCAAAACCGCTTCAACGTGCGCCAACTCTTCTTCGCTGAGCGTGTAGTTGGCACCCGCAACCAATTCCTCAAAGTGTGCCACTGACCGAGTGCCCGGGATCGGAAGTATATGATCGCCTTTCGCTAGGGTCCAAGCGATGGCCAGCCCTGCGGCTGGGAGGCCCATTTCAGCGGCCAAACTTCGGAAATTGTGCGTCAACGCGATGTTAGCGGCGTAGTTGGGTGCAATGAATCGTGGGTTATTTTTGAGAAATGAAAGGCTTGGGATGACATCTTCACCTAACGGACGGTCGGTCAAAAGGGACCGGCCCACGGGCGAAAAGGCCACCAAGACCACGTCTAGTTCAGCGCAAGTCTGGACCAAGCCCATCTCCGGGGACCTTGTGGATAACGAGTACTCCGATTGCACAGCGGCCACCGAGTGTACAGCTTGGGCCCGGCGCAAAGACGACGGCGCGATCTCGGAAAAGCCGAATGACTTAATCTTACCCACATCAACAAAGCCCGCTAAAACCTCGGTCACCGCCTCAATGTCCACAGAAGGATCGCGCCTGTGGATATAGAAAAGGTCCACATATTCTGTCCCCAGGCGCTTTAACGATGCATCAAGCTCTGCCTCTAAGTGCTCCCGTGAATTGTTAAAACAGCGCTGACCAGATGCATCTCGCGTAATGGAGGCTTTGGTCGCGATGTGGATATCTTCGCGCAATCCGGGATGCGCGGCGAGATATCCCCCAATTGCAGATTCCGAACGTCCCATTCCATACACATTGGCCGTATCAATGTGGGTAACGCCCGCCTCCATCGCTGCATCGAGGATCGCAAAGGAGTTATCGTCCGTCGTGGGCCCGTAGAAATCAGCAAAGGACATCGCCCCGACACCTAGGCAAGACACCGTAGGGCCGCCCGCCCCAAATTGCCGTGTTTTCATGCAATATTCCTTCGTGCTTGGATCAAATCAGTTGCTGCGGCGACTGCCTCAGGAATGCTAAGCTGTGTTGTGTCCAAGACCACTGCGTCAACGGCCGGTTTCAAGGGCGCTTCGCTACGCTCCATATCGCGCGCGTCGCGCGCACGCACATCTGCTAACACCGTGTCGTATTCAGCTGCCAGCCCGCGTTCCTGAAGCTCTTTAAAGCGCCGCTGTGCGCGCGTTTCTGGGCTGGCCGTGACATAGAGTTTTACCTGCGCGCTTGGGCAAATCACGGTACCAATATCGCGCCCATCCAGCACGGCACCACCGGCGCGCCGCGCAAAAGCACGCTGAAAATCAACCAAGGCCGCGCGCACCTCGGGTAGAACGGCCACCTTGCTGGCAGCTTCTGCGATCTCTGCCGTGCGCAACCGCGCGCCGTCCAGATCTTCGGCTTGCAGATTCTGGGCCGCGTCAATCGGCGCGACCCCTGCCAACATTTGCGCCCCCACCGCGCGGTAAAGCAAGCCTGTGTCCAGGTGCCCCAGGTCGAATGCCGCGGCAACGGCCTTGGCGATGGTGCCTTTCCCAGCAGCCGCAGGGCCGTCGATGGCGACCGTAAAGCTCACGACACCATCGTTGTCAGGCTTGGATCGTCTTGCGCTGCGCATGGCAAGTCATCCGCGATGTCGTAGTAGTCGCCCTTATCTGCGCAAAAGATGTGCCCTTTGATCGCGATGCCGGTTTCTCCGTCCAACGTTCCGGCGTGAATTGACAGGTTTTGACCCGCGCCATCCCAGAAGAGGCTGGAGCCACAGATGCCGCAGAACCCACGCCGCGCTGTGTTGCTGGAGACATACCAGGTTACCTCACCCGTGATCTGGATCGTCTCCCGTGAGGCGGATGTGGCGGCAACAAAATGACCTGACGATTTGCGGCACTGCGCACAATGACAGGCCACGACCGGGCGCAATGGGCCATTCACTTTGTAACGGACGGCGCCGCAAAGGCAGGAGCCGGTCTTCAAAGTTCCGTCTCCACCAAGTTTGCACCAAGCGTCGTCATGAGCGGGTGGAAGATCGGAAATGAGGTCAAGATTGGCCCAGCATCATCCACCGTTACAGGTTTTTGCGCAGCCATTCCCAAGATCAGGAAGGACATCGCGATGCGGTGATCAAGCCGCGCGGCACAGGTCGCACCGCCCGGAACGCCTTGGGGGCCAAGCCCGGTGACGGTCCACCAGTCTTCGCCCTCGTCCACCGTCACACCGCAGGCGCGCAGCCCGACCGCCATGGCATCAATCCGGTCGCTTTCCTTCACCCGCAACTCTTTGACACCGCGCATCTCCGTCACGCCGTCGGCATTGGCGGCCACAACCGACAGGATCGGGTACTCGTCGATCATCGACGCCGCGCGATCGGGCGGCACTTGGATTCCCTTCATGTTCGGCGAGAAGCGCGCGCGCAGATCCGCGACCGGCTCTCCGCCTTCTTCGCGCAGGTTTTCATAGGTCAGATCGGCGTTCATCTCTTTCAGCGTCGTGTAAAGCCCAGCGCGCGTTGGGTTCAGGCCGATGCCCGGCACCAAAACGTCCGACCCTGGCGTAATGAGCGCCGCACAGACCGGAAACGCGGCAGAGCTTGGGTCGCGCGGCACCACAATCTCTTGCGCGGTCAGTTCCGGTTGGCCCGTAAGGGTGATGATCCGCCCTTCATTGGTTTGCTCTGTCGCGATCTTAGCCCCAAAGCCCGCCAGCATCCGTTCGGAGTGATCGCGCGTGGCCTCTTTCTCCATCACGACGGTCTCGCCGGGCGCGTTGAGACCCGCCAACAAGACCGCCGATTTCACCTGCGCCGACGGCATCGGTACGGTGTAATTCACCGGCGCCGGGTCCGCAGCACCGACGATGGTCATGGGCAGGCGTCCCCCCGACCGGCCATAAGCGGCAGCCCCAAACAGCGCCAGCGGATCGGTCACCCGCGCCATGGGACGGCCATTCAGGCTGGCGTCGCCTGTAAAGGTCGCAGTGATCGGCGAAGTCGCCATGGCCCCCATGATCAGCCGCACGCCCGTGCCTGAGTTCCCGCAGTCAATCACGTGATCCGGCTCGGCAAATCCGCCAACACCAACACCGTGCACGGACCACGCGCCCAGCCCATGCTGGATCACCTCGGCCCCAAAGGCGCGCATCGCCTTGGCGGTGTCCAGCACGTCTTGGCCCTCCAAGAGCCCCGTGATCTTGGTCTCGCCCACACTCATCGCGCCCAGTATCAGCGAGCGGTGCGAAATGGACTTGTCGCCGGGAACATCCGCCGTACCAATGAGCCCCTCCGACGGGTGCGACATCATTGGTTTTGGATCGCCATGGCTCGACATTTTTTGGACCCCCTTCGTCAGTCGCGCCTGACTAGCGCGGTCCTCTGCGGGGGTCCAGCCTCTCTCCGGGCTGCTAAGCCGGAAAGGCGTGCCGCTCGGTAACGTGGTGGTGGATACGCCCGTCAAAGAATTCGGCCACAATCTCGCCGGTCACATCCTTGGATTGGTACCGCGCAGGCGAGTCGAGCGCTGCTGTCATTGTGTCGGCATCCGGATAGGAGATCGCAAGGATCAGCGGAAACTCCGGCGCGCCTTCGTCACGATCGTCGCTGAACATGACACGCACGTCCGTGTGGCCCGGGAACTGCGTCCACAGGGGGACCAACCGCTCTAACACGGCGGCGCGAAACGCCGCCTCTTGGCCGGCTTTGACAGACCCTTCGAAAAGCGCAAAACGCGTGATCATGTGTCAATCTCCTCTTTCGCGCCTTTAAAGAACTCCATCACAGCCGCTTGGTCTTCGCCGCCCAAGCCCGCAGCGGTCAGCATCCGGTGGATTTCACCGCACAGCGCGGTCATCGGCATAGAGGTGCCCGTGCGCCGCGCCAAATCGTTTACGGCGTTGAGATCCTTGACCATGTTGTCGATCCGGCCCGTGCGCCGGTAATCCTTGGTCGCAAAGCGCGGCAGGTATTCTTGCAAAAGCGCCGAGTCGGCGCGCCCGCCTTTCAGCGCTTGCGGGATCTTTTCGGCGTCCACGCCAGCATCCAGCGCCAATTGCGTTGCTTCAGCCACGGCCAAAAAGCCCAAGCCACACAGCACTTGGTTGATCAGCTTGGTTGTCTGGCCTGCGCCTGCGGGCCCCATATGCGTGTAGTTGCTGGCCACATGTTGCAGCGCTTGGTGCGCGCGCGCGACATCCTCTTCGGTGCCGCCTGCCATCAGGGTCAACTCCCCGATCAATGCCTTGGGCGCACCACCCGACAGCGGGCTATCGACCCAGGCAAGGCCTTTTTCGGCAGCGCGGGCCGCCATGTCACGTGTCGCATCCGGATCGATCGACGACATGTCGATGATCACGGTGCCGTTGGCCGCGCCTTCGACGATCCCATTGTCCCCGAAAGCTGCAATCTCGACAATCTTAGCCGAATTCAGGCTTGTGATCACGAAATCCGACCCGGCAGCCGCGTCCGCGGGGCTTGTGGCCGCCACGGCGCCTTTGGCGACGAGGGCCGCCACCTTGTCTGGGTCCAGGTCAAAGACCCGCAGCGTGTTGCCAGTTTCCAAAAACCGCGTTCCGATGGCACCGCCCATGGCACCCGCGCCGACCAATCCAATGTTTTCGCTCATAATAGCCTTCTTTTACAAAGATGCGGTGATGCCGCCGTCCACGAACAGCGTGTGCCCGTTCACAAAACTCGATGCGTCCGAACTAAGGAACACCGCTGCCCCCACAAGTTCTTCAACCTGGCCCCAGCGACCCGCAGGCGTGCGCTTTTCCAGCCAGGCCGAAAACTCTGGATCCGCTACAAGCGCCGCATTCAAAGGCGTGTCAAAGTACCCTGGTGCGATGGCATTGCATTGCAGCCCATGCCGCGCCCAGTCTGTCGCCATGCCCTTGGTCAGGTTCGCAACAGCGCCTTTCGTCGCCGTGTAAGGGGCGATCCCAGGCCGGGCGAGCGCGGTCTGCACGCTGGCGATATTGATGATCTTACCGGCCCCGCGCCCGATCATGTGACGTGCAGCGGCCTGGCCTACGTGAAAGACGCTGGCGATGTTGGTTTGCAGCAGGCGCTCGAACGCGTCGGCGGGAAAGTCCTCTAGCGGGGTGCGGTGCTGCATGCCTGCATTGTTGATCAGGATGTCGATCGCGCCTGTGCCCGCTTCGAACCCGTCGATGGCGCTGCGCACCGCGTCGTGATCTGTCGCATCAAAGGCCAGAGTTTCGACGCTGGCACCCGTCGCTGACAGCGTGGCCGCGGCAGCGTCTAGCTTCTGCGTGTCGCGGCCGTTCAGAACGATCCCAGCGCCTGCCGCAGCCAATCCATGCGCCAAGGCAAGCCCAATTCCTTGCGACGATCCTGTGATCAGCGCGCGCCGCCCGTGCAGCGAAAACAAGTCAGACATGAAGTTCTCCCTAAGCATCTGGACCAGTATGGCCCTTGACGCCGTCTTTACGTTACCGATAACTTGTTACCGGTAACACTGATTGTCAAGCGGGGAGTGTAACGACGATGTCAAAGCCAGTTGTTTTGCAAATGAGGCCCTATCCGGACTGGGATCAGGCCCCGTTGGATGCGTCCTTCGACATGCGAAAGTTCCACGAAGCAGATGATTCTGAAGCGTTTTTAGCAAAGCACGGACCAGAGGTGGAAGCCATCGCAACTCGGGGCGAGCGCGGCGCGACGCGGGCCGAAATCGAAGCCTGCCCTAACCTAAAAGTGATTTCCGTCTATGGGGTCGGCTACGATGCCGTGGATTTGGACGCGTGCCGCGATCACGGCGTGCAGGTGACCAATACGCCCGATGTCCTCACCGGCGATGTCGCCGATCTGGGAGTGGCGATGATGCTCACCTTGTCGCGCGGCATGGTCGGCGCGGAAGGCTGGGTACGGTCCGGCAACTGGGCGTCAGAGGGGCTTTACCCACTGCAACGCCGTGTGTTTGGCCGCAAGGCTGGCATCTTAGGCTTGGGGCGCATCGGATTTGAAGTCGGGCAACGTCTGGCCGGATTTGGCATGGATATCGCCTACTCGGATCTTGGCCCCAAGGACTTCGCGCCAGATTGGACCTTTATCGCCGAGGCGAAGGCCCTGGCCGAGCACGCCGACTTCCTATTTGTCACCCTGGCCGCCTCTGCCGCGACGCGCCACATCGTGGGGGCAGAGGTGATCAAGGCCGTGGGGCCGGAAGGCATGGTCATTAACATCTCACGCGCCTCGAACATCGATGAAGAGGCGCTGATCACAGCGCTTGGTGACGGCTCGCTCGGCTCTGCCGCTTTGGATGTGTTCGAGGGCGAGCCCGCACTTGATCCGCGCTTTCTGGATCTACCAAATGTCCTGTTACAGCCCCACCATGCCTCGGGCACGGTTGAGACCCGCAAGGCAATGGGGCAGTTGATGCGCGATAACCTGACGGCCCATTTCGAAGGCCGCCCCCTGCTTACGCCCGTGTTGTGAAGGTAAAGATATGAAAGCGATAGTGGCCCATGCGGCAAAAGACCTGCGCGTTGAAGCCTGCGACGTGGCAGAGCCCGGCCCAGGCGAGGTGCTGGTCAAAATGGCGGCAGGCGGCATCTGTGGCTCTGACCTGCATTACTACAACCACGGCGGCTTCGGCACGGTGAGGCTGCGCGAACCGATGATCTTGGGCCACGAGGTGTCGGGCCATATCGCCAAGGTCGGCGCCGAGGTGACGGGTCTGGAGGAAGGCCAGCTTGTGGCCGTCTCCCCCTCGCGCCCGTGTGGTGTCTGCAAATACTGCCTGGAAGGGTCTCAAAACCACTGCCTCAACATGCGGTTTTATGGCTCTGCCATGCCCTTTCCGCACATCCAAGGCGCGTTTCGCGAGGCTCTGGTCGCCGATGCGGCGCAATGTGTGCCAGCGGATGGGCTGACAGCGGGCGAAGCGGCGATTGCGGAACCGCTGGCCGTGGTGCTGCACGCCGCGAAACGCGCGGGCGATCTGATGGGCAAGCGCGTGTTGGTCACGGGCTGCGGCCCAATTGGCCTTTTGGCAGTGATGGTCGCACGCGCAGCAGGCGCGGTCGAAATCGCGGCGACGGATTTGTCGGATTTCACGCTGGGCAAGGCCAAGGCACTGGGCGCAGACCACGTGATGAATGTCGGCACCGGCGGCGATGTCTACGCCCCGTTTCTCGCCGACAAGGGCCATTTCGATGTGCTCTTTGAATGCACGGGCGTAGCGGCCGCACTGAGCGGCGCGATCCCCGCGCTGCGGCCGGGTGCCGTTGTCATGCAGCTTGGCCTGGGCGGCGACATGACCTTGCCCCTGCAAGCAATGACCGCGAAAGAGATTGAGCTGCGCGGTTCTTTCCGCTTTCACGCGGAATTTGCCACAGCGGTTAAGATGATGCAGGCCGGGCGGCTGGATGTGACATCGCTGATCACCCACGAAATGGCGATAGACCAAGCGGTTGACGCGTTTGAACTCGCCTCGGACAGAAGCCAAGCGGTGAAGGTTCAACTGGTGTTCTGACGGCGCGCGCGCGTTGACCGGCGCAGCTTTGCCCAACTTGAAGTGTCAATGAACCTAGGTTCATGACGCACCCAATTTGGCCCCGTAAACTGCGCCGCACGTGGGTGGCGTTTGGGAGGCTGCGCGGGATCAAGGACACACTGGAGACCTTGAAGGCTGCGTGGCCCATGCTGCGGCGCGCGATCCAGCGGGGTCAGCTGTTGCGCCCCCAGTGCACCCTCGTCGACCCCGATCCCGACATTCATTGCGCCTATGACGTGGAGATCCCGATGCAAGAGGGCTTTACGCTCACCTGCAACGTCTTCAGTTCAAAACGTGCGCGGGCCGCAGGCGAAGCCCGCCCCGTGATCATGTGCGCGCATCCCTACGACAATGGCAAGACGCCCGCCCGAAGCCGCACGCCTTTAGGGGGTCCACCGCTGCAATACCGGCTGATCCCACAAGCGGGCGGCACGCCCACGTTTTCCACGCTGACGAGTTGGGAATCGCCGGACCCAAATTTTTGGGTCCCTGCGGGCTATACGGTGGTGAATATGAACTTGCCCGGTTACGCCACAAGCGGCGGCCCGGCGAGTGTCATCAGCCAACACCAGGGAAAGTGCTTTCGAGAGGCCATCGCCTGGGTCGGCGCGCAACCTTGGTGCGACGGCAATGTTGGGCTTAACGGGGTCAGCTATTTGTCGATCAGCCAATGTCTTGCTGCAGGGGCACCCGAGGACGAGTTGCCCACTGCCCTGAAATGCATCTCGCCGTGGGAGGGGGTCACGGATGTTTACCACGATCTTGCCTGCGGTGGCGGCGTCGCGGATCGCGCGTTTTTGAACTTTTGGTGGCACACAGAAGTGAAAGAGCCGCTCAACACCTCGCTTGAGACGTTCTTGGAGACCGAAGACGCGATACCGCCCGAGATTTTGGATAAGCATCCGTTCTACGACGACTATTGGGCCAATAAGACCGCGCGGCTTGAAGAGATCACGGTGCCTCTGTTGGTCTGCGGCTCGTTCTCGGATCACGAGTTGCACACGATGGGGTCGTTCCGCGTGTTCGAAAAGGCGCGGTCCGACCGCAAGTGGGTCTATACCCATCGGACGGGCAAATGGACCTCGTATTATGCGCCCGATGTGCAGGCGTTGACCAAAGACTTTATGGACCATTTCCTGAAAGGCGCAGACAATCAATTCAAAGATCTGCCACCCGTTCGGCTAGAGGTGCGCACAGACCGCAACACTGTGCACGAGGTCCGCTGGGAGGCGGATTGGCCCCTGCCTGCAACCCAGTACCGCCCGCTTTATCTGGATGCAGGCCGCATGGGCGCGGCACCGGTCGTTGCGGCATCCCACACCGCCTATTCCGCGACAACCGGCTCTGCAAAATTCGACTATGTTTTTGAGCAGGACACAGAACTCAGCGGCTATATGCGCCTGCGCCTTTGGGTCGAAGTTCGGCCCGAGACACCGGGCGGGGCGCAGCCTGACGACATGATTTTATGCGTTTATGTGGACAAGCTTGACCGTGATGGGGCGCCGGTGCGGTTTAACGGTTCGGTTGGCACGCAAAACGATCCGATGACGCGCGGCTACATCCGCGTGTCGCGCCGTGCGCTGAACAACGCAGCCTCCAAACCCTGGTTGCCGGTCTTCAAGGGCGACACGCATGACCCCCTTTCGGCGGGCGAGAGTGTCGCGGTGGATATCCCGCTGCGCCCCAGCAGCACATTATTTCGGGCGGGCGAAGGTCTCCGACTTCTCGTATCGCCCAAAGATGTCTTCAAAGCGCCAATCTTCGGCAAAGACACTGACTTAAACGAGGGCCTGCACGTGCTGCATCACGGCGGCGACTATGACGCCCACCTTTTGGTGCCTATGATCCCCTAGATTGACCCTTTGAAGGCCTGATACATGGCGAACGCCGACCCAATCTCGCCGTTGTCGGCGCTGCGTGCAGATATGGAGCGCTATGGGATAGCGTTGCCCGAGGACCACTGGGCCGAGCTGAGAACGCAGGTTTCTGAACAAACCTTTGGCGAAGGCGATGTGATCATGAGCAGTGCCCGCGTGGCCGATCACTGGCTGTTCGTGAGCCGTGGCATCGTGGCGTCAGAGCAAACAACCCAAGACGGCGACGCGCTGATCGCGCGGTTCTTTGAGCCGGGTCAGATATGCTCCAATATCAGCAGCGCGTGGCGGCGGGCGCTTTCCTCTGACACGTTGATCGCAGTCACGCAGGTTGAAGGCGTGTTTTTTCCCGATGCAATCTTTCGTGCAGAATACCTGCGTGGCGGAGTGTGCGGGGAGTATCTGCGGATCAAAGCGATTGAGACGTTGCTTTTCGACAAAGACTTGCTTTGCGCCAAGACCTCGAACGACACGGAGGTTCGATATAGTTTTTTGGAACAGAACTATGCCGAGGTCGTCGCACGCACCACGCAAAAGGACCGCGCGCGTTTTGTCGGGCTGACCCCACAAGGTCTCAACAGGTTTTTGAAAGCGCGCAAGACGAAAACCTGACGCGCGTCGGGGTCAAGGTTCGCGCAGCGCTTCGCGGCTTTTGTAAAGCGGTTTCAACAAGTAGCGCAAAACCGTCTTACTGCCGGTATGCAACTCTACATCCGCGAGCATCCCTGGGCGCATCTCAATGGCGCGCTGCCGGTCGGTAAATGCGTCTTGGTCAATCGTCACAGTGACTTTGTAATGGGGTTCAGCATCGGCGCGGCGTTCATCCAAGAACGTATCTGCCGAAATGAACTCGACGCGCCCTTGGAGGGCACCAAAAATTGTATAGTCATAAGCGCTGAGCTTCACCGTCGCCGCCTGCCCGGGCCGCACACCGGCAATGTCTTTGGGTTTGACATGCGCCTCGACAAAGAGCGCCTCGCCCAGTGGGATGATCTGCGCCACCTCTTCGCCCGGCTGGACCACGCCGCCAATGGTTGTGACGGCCAAATTGTTCACAATCCCCCGCAACGGCGCCGTGAGTATCGTCCTGGCAAGCTGATCGCGGCTGGCTTTGAGGGTTTGACGCAGCACTGCAATTTCCTTGAGCGTGTCGGAATACTCGCGCGCGCGCTCCAACTCAGTTTGCGTCACCACCTCGTCGAACTTGGTCTTCGCATCCGCATAGCTTTTGCGCGCACGCGTCACCTCGATCAGTGCCACGATCTTCTCTTCCAGCAGGTCTTCGAGCATGACTTTTTCGCGCTCCGCCTGCGCCAGGATCTGCGATGCGCCTTCGCGGCGGCTGACGTAATCCGATTGCCGCGCTTGAAGCAGCGTGCGCTCTGAGGCCACCAGATCAGGCACCCGCACAGCAAGAGCTTCGGGAACACGGAAGTCGAACTGCCCAGCCAACTCCGCTTCCAGCCGCAACTGCCGGATCGCAAGGGCGGTCATTTGGTCTTCGATTTCGTCCACCGACGACTGGAACTTCGTGGTCTGCAATTTGGCGAGTACTTGCCCCGCCTCGACCAAATCCCCTTCTTTGACAGGCAGTTCGGCCAGGATACCGCCTTCAAGATTTTGGATGATCTGCGGCCGGGACGCGCTGATCAACTGACCCTGCCCGCGCACAATCTCGTCAACCGGCGCTAGCGCGGCCCACAGGAAAAACACACCAACGGCGCCGGCTGAAAGGCGCACAACCCAGCTTGGCCCGTGCATATCGTCGGCCAGTTGGGCATCCAGCGTGAGGTCTTGCGCTGTCATTGAGCAGCCCCTCGCAGGGGTACGACCTGCCCCGACAAATGCTCAAGCACCTTGTCTTGTGGTCCATCCACCTGCATCCGCCCATCGCGTAGCACCAAAGTCCGCGTCGTGAGCGACAAGATTGGCACGCGGTGGGTCGCAATGACGGCTGTGCGCCCGTCAAGCCAAGCGGCAAGCCGGTCAACCAGCGCCTTTTCCAAGCTTTGGTCCAAGGCCGCTGTGGGTTCATCCAAAAGGCAAACGCGCGGATCCTGTAGCCAAAGACGTGCCCAGCCGATGCTTTGCCGTTGTCCAACCGACAGGCCCAACCCGCCGTCCAAAATCTCGAGATCTAGTCCTTTCGGATGGCTGCGGACGAACGCGCCAAGGCCCGCGAAGTCCAAGGCTGCCATCAGACGCGCCTCGTCGCCTTCCAACTCAGAGAGGGTGAGGTTATCGCGCAACGTGCCCGCAAAAAGCCGCACCTCTTGCCCCAAGTACCCTATCAAGCGCCGCAGGTCCTTGGGCGCGATCTGTCCCATATCGGTTCCGTCGATCAGAACACGCCCCTGGCTCGGCGCATACAGCCCTGACAGGAGTTTGAGCAGTGTCGATTTCCCCGACCCGTTCGGCCCCAATACGGCCAAACGCTGCCCTGGTAAGATCTTGAAGGCAGGCACGTCCAAGACCGGGGCTGTGTCGGCGGCATACCGAAACGCAACTTCGCGCAATTCAAAGGCGCCTGCGATCTGGGTCCGGCGCAAGTAGGTTCGGTCCGCGGCTGTGTCCTGCGGGGCGTCAGCAATTGCGTCCAATCCGGCCAATGCGGTTTTAACATTGCCCCACTTGGCCAGGATCCCCGCAAGCCCCGTCAGAGGGGACAAGGTGCGCGATGTCAGGATGCCAACCGCGATGATTGATCCCACCGTGAAGCTGCCCGCAAAAACGAGGTAGGTTCCGCAGATGACCGCGGCGACATACGTGGCTTGTTGCAGACCTTGGCTACAAAACGTAAGCGCGGCGGCGATTTTGCGTTGCTCGGACGACTTGAGTGCCGAGAGCGCCGAGAGTTCGGTCCAAAGCCGCATGACCCGATCTTCGCCGCGCTGGGTTTTGATCGTATCAAGCTCGTAAATCGCCTCTTGCAGAACACGTCCAGACCGGGCCGATGCCCCTTGGCTTTCCTGCGTGAGTTGGATCATCCGACGTTGGAGGAAAAAGCCGGGGATCACCATCAGCGCCCCGCCCAGGATCAGCACCCACACAACGGGCCCTGCAATGGACGCCACAAGCGCAAGAAAGAGCAGGATAAAGGGGATATCGGCAAGCGTGCCAATTGTGGTGGCCGTGAAAAACTCGCGGATGGCGCTAAAGTCGCGCATCTGACTGAATTGCATCGATGGCGGCGCGCTGTCCGCGTCAGAGCGGGCGCCTAGGATACGGCTCATCAAAAGGCGCAGCACTGAAAGCTCAACTTGCCGCCCGGCCCCGTCCATCAGCCGCGCGCGCGCGATTTTGATGAATGCCTCCAGTAGAAGCGCCAAGAGCGCTCCGACGGCCAGCACCCAAAGCGTGGCCTCAGACTGGTGCGGGATGACGCGGTCATAGATCTGCAGCGAAAAGAGCGCGACGGCCACTGCAAGAAGATTGGCCACGAGGGAGCCCAGGGCAATTTCCGCCACTTGGCGCCGGAAACCAAGGAACTTGCCCCAAAACCAATGCTGGGATGTAGGCGCCAGGTTATGCGTGCGTTCAACGCCTGACAAGGGCGCTTCTGCCTTAACGACGGTGCCAGCGAAAAACGGAAGAAACTCCGCCATTGGCACCAGCGCGCGATTGTCCGGGCAGGTCCGGTCATGGACCACAAGTGCGTCGCCCTCCTGACCAAGAACCAAGATGACCTGGCCCGAAGTCATATACGCCAATGCAGGCCACAGGCGATGCGTAGGGTGCGTCACCGCACGCACCTGCGCCAACAGCCCCGCTGCGTGCAACGCCTCCTGCAACGCGCGCGCCTCTTGCGGTGCGGCTGCACGCGCGCCCAGCCGGCGCTGCAGTGCTTCGAAAATGTCGACTTGCGCGATCGTCTGCCCCAAGATGCGCGCATAAACGCAGGCCAACGCAGCGCGCGCCTGCAAACGGTCCTTCACATCATTTCGATTGTCGGCTTTTGGAACTTCGGTCACAGGCACCGGCCGCAAAGTGCCCGACGACGCGTTGCGGATTTCCAGCGTCACACCCATCAGATGGCTTCACCATCCGCCAAAACCCCCAAGACTCGTGCCAGTTCTACGCGCAGCGCCGCCGCCTCATACGTCAATGCAACTTGGGCCGCCTGCTGGCGGGCAAAGGTTTCATAGACTTGCACAACATCGATAACTTGGCGCTGGCCAGCTTCAAACTGTCTTTCGAAAAGGTCCAGATTGGCCTTCGCATTTCCCGTCAACCTGGCCGCTTCTTGCGCCTGCCGGTCTTTTGCGGCGATCTGGCTCGTCAGCCGGGACAAGACCCGGGCTGCATCTTCCTCGGCTTGGGCAATCGCTCGGTCTGCCGCTTCGCGGCTGGCTTCGATCGCTTTGATCGATGCGCCTGTGCCCAGCCCCAGCGTGCCGTCACTGCGCAGCACAGTCCCGGAGTTGTCCCCTGCGCGCACTTGGGCCGTTACACCGGGAAGCTGATTGGCACGGTCAACCTTTGCTTGCGCAACTGCACGCGTGGCTTCCGCCTGGGAACGGGTGACCTCCAGCGCCTGCGCAGCACCCGGTGCCACATCCAAGCGCGGCAGGCCTGACACGCTATCGAGGGGCCGTACGGACATGGCGTTGAGCTCGGCAAGTGCTGTGCGCGCGGCCTCATGGTTGCGCGCTTGCGAGGCGCGGATCTCCGACACTTTCTGCCGGATCACGTTCAGGTCCGACATGTCTGACACACCCCCTTCTACCCGCCGCGTCATCACGTGCAGAAAGTGGTTCATGTCGCGCAGCGTCGCAGCATCCCGCGCCGCGCCATCGCGCCCTTCTTGCACCGTCAGGTAGAGATCCAGCGCGGCTGCAACGCGGTCATTGCTGTCTTGCGCAAGGTGCACCGCCGCAACCTCGACATCCGCGGCGGCAAACGCGCGTTCGGCCTTCTTGCGCCCGTGATCAAAGATCGTTGCGTCCAAAACCAGGGATGCCACAACAGAGCTAAGCGATGTCAGGCTAATTTCAGGGCCCAACCGCGGCAGCCAGTTTGTTGCTGCAGCCTCGGCGCGCAACTTGGCGGCACGTAGTTCCGTCTCCGAAGTGCGCGCATTTGCGGCTAAAACGGCTTGCGCGACCGCATCATAAGCACTGTCTGGTGGCAAAGCCGACTGCCGCGCAGCCAATCCCTGGATCACAGCGCTTTCTGCGGCGATCTTTTGCGTAGTCTTGTTCGGCGCGCGCAGCCCAAATCGTGAGGTTTCTGGAGTGGTCGCTTGACGGGCCACGAAGTCGCTGGACCCTGCGCCGCCAAAACAGCCCGCAAGCCCCCATAAGAGCGCCCCTGCCAACGCCCAACTCACTGCTTTATGCCGCATCTGCCACCCTTACGTTGGGCTTCTTTTTGTTTGGTGCAAACGGCTTTACCGCTTGAACCTTGTGGCCCCCAGCCCAACTCTGCGGGCTGGAAGAGTGTTTTTTGGGGGCGGCGTTACAGGCATTTTTGTTGGTGTTATCGCGTTTTCGCGGCCTGCCCGCGCCTCTCCGTTTATTGGATCAGATGACGGGCGGCTCCTCTAAGGTGATGTCGCTGTCAACGATCAGGGTGGTGTTTCCAACTTGGTAATGCGTGTAGGTCTGCCCGTTCGCGGTTGAACTTCCGGTGACGGTCGCGCCTGCGATTTGGACAGTATCGTCGCTGCCGCCTTCGATGGTAAGCGTGTTGCTGGTGGAGCTAAGGGCCGCAACGTCCGCCTCCGTCAGTGTCAGCGTGGCATCTTCAGCAAACTGCAGGTCAACTGTTCCAACCTGCAAGGCTCCGAGCGCCGGGTTCGCGAGGCTGAGCGTGCTGCCCGGCGTCTCATCATCCATCGCGATGTAGCTGGACCTCAGATTGCCTGCATCATCGGTTGCCGTCACCACCAGGTCTGACCCGTCGGGCACATTGGCATCAAACGCATGCAACGTTTCGTCAAAGGCCGCGATATAGGTTTCGCTTTGGCCTACGCTCGAAACGGTTCCGTCGCTCGCGACTTGGCTGATGGCGTAGTCATTGTCGCCTTCGGTTTGAATTGACCGCAGCCCCGAGGTGTCGCGCGTGAACGCCGCGATCACAGGGCCATCCGGCGCATCCGTGTCGATGCGGATTGTCTGGCCGATACTATCAACATTCCCAACAGCATCGGTGGCCGTCACGGTGATATCGGCATCATAGGTCCCCGACGCGATCGCCGCGGCAGGAATTGCAACTGACCAGTCGCCACTTGCACTGACCGTGGCTGGGAAATCCGCACCACCATAGTTTACTAGGACAGTTGATCCGGGCTCCACTTGGCCGCCAAGGGTGATCCCGTCCAACGCTTCAACCGCATTCACGACCCCGTCGCCTTCCAGCGTGGACGCCGTTGAGTTCGCGTCGAAATTCAGCACGCTGACCTCGGTATCCACCCGCACGCCTTCGGTAATTTGCGCCATATTGCCGACCGGGTCGGTTGCCTGCACAACGACCTGAGTGTCGTATTCACCTGTAGGCACCTGCGCAGCCGCGAAATCCGCTTGCCAGTTTCCAGCCGCATCAACCGTTGCAGGCAGCGTGATGGCGCCAAGCGTTACCATAACGGTGGATCCGGGCTCCACTGTTCCGCTGACTGTGACACCATCAGACTGCTCGACCGCGTTGACAATGTTGTCGCCCTCAACACCCCCGGCGCTCAACGCGAAATTGTCGACGACCGTGTCAATGACAACAGCATCGCCAAATGTTGCCGCATTACCGATTGCGTCCGTTGTGACCAAAGTGACGCCCGTCGTGTAAGCGCCATCTGCAAGTGTGCCTGACTGCCAGGTCAAGCTCCACGTGCCATCCGATGCAACAGTGGTTGTGCGCGACATGCCATCGATGGTGCCCGCGACAGTCGCTCCAGGCTCTCCCGTCCCGGTCAGCGTTACACCAGACGAGACATCTGCATCGTTGAATACATCGCCGGTCGATTGGGTACCGCTTGTAACGACAAGAGACGGCGGCGTTGTGTCGATGTCAAATGTGGGGCCCGTCAACACCGCACCACCAGCTGTGCCGCCAACAGTCACAACTGCGGTCTGAACGCCATCGACTGGAAGGGTGCTGCCAGAAAACGTTGCCGAATAGCTGCCATCTGGACCGATCACCGTATCGACGACCTGAGCGCCAATCTGGACCGTGACCGGATCGCCTGGGTTTCCGCCGCCTGTCACTGTGACCGTATGCGGGACGTTTGCATCGCCGCCCACGGCATTCACTGCGCCCGCGCCATTCACATAAGGATCCACCGGCGCGGAGGCAGCCGTGGTGGCACCAGCGGTCGGCGCAGCCTCGGCCGTAGACGCC
>CAWUIP010000057.1:0-20649 GCA_963922415.1 uncultured Aliishimia sp.
GGGGCGCACCGCCTACCGCGCCGACGCGATGGCGGCCTAGCGTGGGGCGGCGTCCCGTGAAGATCGGTGCCTGTCTCAAAGCTGCGGAGATCGCCGATCACCGCGACTGGCTCTTTGGCGGCGAACGCGACTTAGAGTTGCAGGACTTCATGACCCATGCGGCCTTGACGGACGCGTTCGAAGACCGCGTTGCCGCTGCCAAGACCGCTCTTGATGGGTTCACGGGCCGGATCGGCATTCACGGACCGTTTGAGGGGCTCGACATCGACAACAAAGATGCAGAGTTGCGCCCCTTGATCACGCGTCGGTTTCTCAAGGCGTTAGAGGCGTCGGATCGGATCGGCGCGCGGCAGATGGTGCTCCATTCGCCCTACACCCGCTGGTATCAGCAGAACTTGCTGGCCAAGCCGGGTTATGCAGAGGCAAAGCTGGAGCGTATCCACGAGGTTTTGGGCCCTGTCGTGAAAGCGGCAGAGCGCCATGGCATCACCCTTGTGATGGAAAACATCCAAGACGTGGACCCGGCCACACGGCGGGCGATGGTCGAAAGTTTCAGCTCTGCCGCCATCGCGCTTTCAATTGACACAGGTCATGCGCATCTGGCGCGGCGGATGTCGGGCGCGCCGCCGGTCGATTACTTTGTGCGCGATGCCGGGGCGATGCTGGCACATGTCCATATTCAGGATCTTGACGGCTATGCCGACCGCCACTGGGCCCCGGGCGAGGGTGAGATCGAATGGCCTGCGGTGTTCCGCGCCTTGGATGACATCGACGCGGACCCGCATCTTGTGCTGGAGTTGCGTTTCAAATCCGATATTCCGAAGGGGTTTGGTTACCTTCGGGATCTTGGATTGGCGGTGTGAACGCAGAAACTTCGGCCTATCAGGCGCTCAAAATCTGGCTAGAGGCAGGGTCCGGCCTGCACCGCGATGTGCTCCATGTGTTGATCGGGGCATGTATCCTTGTGGCCTGTCTTGTGGTCTGGCGCGGGCCGCGTGGGATCGGTTGGGCCTTGGTCATCAGTCTGTTGCTGGCGCTGGGGATGGAGGTTTTGGATCGTCGCGACAACCTTGCAAGTCTTGGCGTCTGGCTTTGGCGATCCAGCCTGGCAGATTTGGGGCGCACGATTGCGGTTCCGGCACTTGGGCTGGCTGGCTGGGTTATAGCACGGCGTCGCAGTCGCTAGACACAGATCATTGCTATGTCGGGCGCGGCCCGGTTGTGCCGAGCCAATGTCACGACGTTGAGCCGTTTCGCCCTAGCTGCGCTTTTTCTTATCCAAGTGCTTTGCCAACGCGCCAGCGTTCTTCTCGCGCCGCCCTTTGTAGGGGTTCGCATCGCCTTGGCCGCGCATGGTCAGCCGGATCGGCGTGCCCGGCATGTCAAAGTCCTGCCGCAACCCGCCGACGAGATACCGGGTATAGCTGTCGGGCATCTTGTCGGGATGCGAGCACATCACAACAAAGCCCGGCGGGCGCGTTTTGGCCTGGGTCATATAGCGCAGCTTGATGCGGCGGCCCTGCGGCGCAGGGGGCGGGTGGGCCGAGACCATGTCTGTCAACCACCGGTTCAGCGCCGCCGTCGGCACGCGCCGGTTCCACACATCATGCGCCCGCAAAATCGCAGCATGCAAGCGGTCCAGCCCACGGCCCGTGCGCGCGGACACCGTCACAAGTGGCGCGCCACGCAACTGCGGCAGCAGCCGGTCAAAGGCCTCCTTCAAGGCTTTGAGCTTGGCCTGTTTCTCGGGCTCCACGTCCCACTTGTTCACAGCCACAATGACCGCACGGCCCTCCCGCTCGGCCAGATCGGCGATCCGCAGGTCCTGCTGTTCAAAGGGGATCTCGGCATCCAACAGCACCACAACGACTTCGGCGAACTTCACCGCGCGCAGCCCGTCCGAGACCGACAGCTTTTCAAGCTTATCCTGCACCTTCGCCTTCTTGCGCATGCCGGCCGTGTCGAAGATCCGCATCGGCGTGCCGTCCCACGTGACCGGCAATGAGATCGCGTCGCGCGTGATCCCGGCCTCGGGCCCCGTCAGCAGACGATCTTCGCCCAAGATGCGGTTGATCAGCGTTGACTTGCCCGCATTCGGACGCCCAACCACCGCAACTTGCAAGGGCTTGGCGTGCAGATCGCGCGCCTCGCCGTCTTCGTCGACATCCACATCCGTCTGCGGGCTGTCTGCCTCGGCGGCGGCCTCGAAGTCATCGGCCAAGGGCTGCAATGCCGCGTAAAGCTCGGGCATGCCCTCGCCATGTTCGGCAGACAGGCGCAAGGGCTCGCCCAAACCCAGGCCATAGGCCTCCAGCGCGCCGGCTTCGCCAGCCTGACCTTCGGACTTGTTGGCCGCAAGGATCACATGATCGGCGCGCTTGCGCAGGATCTCGGCAAAAAGTTGATCCGTGGGCGTCACACCGGTGCGCGCGTCGATCATAAAGACGCAGATATCGGCCATATCCACCGCGCGCTCGGTCAGCCGCCGCATCCGGCCTTGCAGGCTGTCATCGGTGACCTCTTCCAGCCCCGCCGTGTCGATTACGGTAAAGCGCAGATCGCCCAGCTTGGCGGCACCTTCGCGCAGGTCCCGCGTCACGCCCGGCTGGTTGTCCACCAGCGCCAAACGCTTGCCGACCAGCCGGTTAAACAGCGTCGATTTTCCAACATTGGGACGGCCCACCAAGGCCACGGTGAAAGACATGCGATGTCCGATCTAACGCATCAAAGCCGGTGCTCTACCGGGTTTTGGCGCGTTGGGGAAGAGGCAAGATGGCGCGCGCTACAGGAGGGCACTGGCCGCAAAGCCAAGCGCCAGCGGAAGGGGCCAACTGACCGCCACACGCAGCAGGATAAAGCGGGCCCCCAAAAGCGCCAGTTCTTCGGTGATCACCTTGGTGAAGGCCATCAGCGCCCAAGCCGCGATATAGGTCATCAAGGCGGGCGGCGTCGCCCCCACCTGCAGCGCTGCGGCGGCCAGGGCAAAGCTGACAAATGCGCCGCCGGGGGTGAGGATGCCCAAGAATAGGGCCGTTGGAATAGCCCAAAGCCCGGCGCCCGCGCCCAAATAGGCGCTGACGAGATCTGCGGGCATGAGTGTGGCAAAGAACCCCGCACCGATCAAAGCCACAGCCAGCCGTGGCATGTTCACCTTGAGCGTGCGCAGCGTATTGGCCTGCGCCTCCGAGAGTTGCGCAGCATCGAGCCGCCGCCACAACAGCGCCGCCACCACGGCCAAGAGCACGGTTCCGATTAGGATATTCATTCCGGCAGCAACGCGCGCGCCAAAAGGCCCGCGAGGATCGGCAGCGGCAGGCATAAGAGATACCGGAGCGCCACGAACTCGGTCGAGAGAAACGACATTTCCCAAATAATCGTGCGGTTGAGGCCCAGAAGGCTCCACGCAGTGATAAAGGCGATCAGCACCCCCCGACTGGCCCCGGCAGCAAGGAAGCTCGCAGCGAGCGCGAAGGTCATAACAGGCCCACCGGGCACCAACATGCCGGCCAGCGTGCCCAGGCCCAGGCCGCGCAGCCCGCTATCGCGCCCCATCAGGGCAATGACGTGCGCGCGCGGGATCAGAAGGGGTAGCGCCGAGGCGACAAAGAGACCGCAGAGGATCTTGGGGCTCAAAAGCGCCAGGAACCCAAGATTGCTCAGCGCAATCTGCCACACTGCGCCCAGCCCGTCGCGCAGCGCGACCGCCAAACCCGCCGCACCTGTGATGACGCAGAGGATCAAAAAAGAGCTGTCGACGGTTTTGTGCCGTTGAAGCGGGGTGTCGTCGTCAGCGGTATTTTTCGATGAAGGCGTCAATCTCTAGCTTTCGGATGTCGGGCAGGGCGGCGCCAAAGGTTTCACGCGGCCAATCCCACCAGGCGATCTCCAGCAGCGCATCGGCTTGCTGCGGCGTGAACCGGCGCTTGAGCACGCGCGCGGGCACACCGCCCACGACCGTATAGGGGGCCACGTCCTTGGTCACAACGGCACCCGCGCCGATCACGGCGCCCGTGCCCACGGTGACCCCTGCCGTCAGCGTGGCGCCGTGCCCGATCCACACATCATGCCCGATAGTGACCCAATTTTCCTTGCGCCAGTCAAAGAACTCGGTGTCGTCCGGGCCAAAGCCGTAAGCCTCGGACCGGTAGACCGAATGGTGTTGCACTGCGCGCCAGGTGGGGTGATTGCCGGGATTGATCCGTGTGGAATTGGCGATAGAGCAGAACTTGCCAATGCTGGACCAGACCACGTGGCACCACTGGGTGATGTACGAATAGTCGCCCATCTCGGAGGCTTTCATCATCGTTCCGCGGCCCACTTCGGTCCAGACGCCCAATGTGCAATCGTCCACAGTGGCTTCGGGGTGAATGGTTGGCGTCTCGCTGAGATGCGCTTTTGATCCGGCCCCACTCATCGCGCGAGACCCCTTGCATGCATATCGACGAAGGTGCCGCACTGCGCCTTTTCGCAGGCTGTGTGTGTCGGGCGAATGTCTGGGCGTAAGTTCAGGGTCATGGGTTCAAAGTTTCGATAAATCGGTTTGTGGCAGCGGCGAAGCGGAGGCGGTTTTTGGGAATCGTCGCGCTGTCGAATAGAGCGCGTTGTTTGCGGTGGCTGGACTTGGCGGTGCTGACGATGAACCACAAAAACCCAGGCAGCATATCGACGCGTTCAACACACCCCTCGGCCATATCGCTGCGCGATTCACCGCGCTGCTGGAACGTGCGCCGGATCACGCGGAACAGTCGCAACAGGAGCGGCGGATCGAGCCAAATCAGCATCTCCGCGCGGTTCAGCCTTATCGAAAATGTACGCGAATAGCTGCCCTCAAACACCCATGCGTCTTGGTTGACGATGTCCGCGACGCGGGCCTGGCGGTCGGGTTCGGGACGCTCTTCCCAGTTGGGCAGCCAATAGACGTCACGATCCATGTGGAACACGGGCAGACCCAACCGCGCCCCAATCGCGCGGGCGGCGGTGGATTTGCCCGACCCCGCGGCACCAACGATCATGATGCGTTTCATACAGGTTGAAGGGCTGGGTGCTTAAGACGGATCTCCAAATCGGCCCGATCGCCTGTGCCGTCTGGCAAAAGCCATGTCGGTTCGCACAGAAGTTTCACGTCTTCAAAGCCCAGCTCGTGCACTGTCAGACCCATGGAATGGCCAACCGCCGCGCGGAAACCCGGCTTGGGGTTCAGGCCGGGATGAATGTCGCGCGTGCCCAGCTTCAGGTGGTGGGCGATATCCCATTCTTGGGTCTCGCCCCCGATGCGCGTGGCGACCCAGCAGTGCATGTCTTCGCAATGGTCGACTTTTTCGGCCGGAAAGAAGTAGCCCACAACATAGCCCGTTTCGAACCCAGCGGCGCGCAGGCTGGCAATGAAATAGGTGTTGATGTCCGTGCAGGACCCTTCGGTCAGACCGCACCCAATTGCAGGGACATGGTCCAGACCATCGGTGAAGCGGTCTTCCGGGTGGCCATAGGTAAATTTCTCGGCTGTCGCGCAGGCGATCGCGCGCGCCCGCTCCAAGCCTGTCGCGTCCGGTGCGATCTCGCTGACCTCGTCCAGAAGACCTTCGGCGGCGCGCGTGAAGCGACTGTCATGGGGCACAAACATCGCCTCTGGATAGCTCCCGCCCACTTCCAAAAAGTGATAGGTGAACCGGATCTGGTCTGCGTCTGGTGCCACCAGCAGTAGCTTTTGGCCGGTATTGTGTTCCATAACCGAGCGCTGGACACCGCCTGCCACATCCAACCGCGCGATGCACGACTGCGGCGTTTCGATCCCAACCGGCACCAAAAGTTGCGCGCCTGGCTTGCGCGCAACTGTAACTTCAATCTGAAACGCCTCTACACTCATCGCGCGCCCTCCCAGGTTCCGATAATCCGCTTACGGACCAACCCCGATAGATAGTCGATCAGATACACCATCGCGATAATCAAGAAAATGATGGTCCACGCCTCGTCCCACTTGTAGGCCGAGATGCGGTCGGAGAGCAAAAACCCAATCCCGCCCGCACCCACGATCCCAAGGATCGTACCGGAGCGCACGTTGGATTCGAAGTTGTAGAGCAGCACCGACAAGTGCACCGGCAGAACCTGCGGCATGATCGCATAGCGGATTGTCTGTAGCCTGGACCCGCCAGAGGCCACCACGCCCTCTACTGGACGGTTGGACGTATTTTCGAGCGCCTCGGAGAAGAGCTTGCAGAACACACCGATTTCACTGACAGCAATCGCCAAGATCCCGGCCAAGGGGCCAAGCCCGAAGGCGCGGATGAAGATCAGGGCAAGGATCAGAGTCTCAAACGCGCGGATCACATCATAAAAGCGGCGCGACCCTTGGCGCAGGAAGAAGATCCGGTTGATGTTCTTGGCGCCGAGAAACGACAGCGGAAAGGCGATGATCGCGCCCAGGACGGTGCCCATAAAGGCCATCGAAAGTGTCTCACCTAGGCCATTTAGCACTTCGGCCCAGGCTTCCCACGTGGTCCAGATATGGGGCGGGAACATGAAGGATAGAACGCGGCCAAAGCGTTCCAACCCGAACCAAATCCGCGCGGGCGTGATCTCAAAATCATAAAGGCACCAGGCGAAGAGGCCTACAAAGAAGACCCAAAGCCCGATCTTGCGCGCGCGCACGGCGGGCGGATCGCGGAAGGCCAGGGGCACGCGCTTCATCGCGGCGTCGATACGGTCAGGTGTCATCGTCATGTTGAGGGCGCCTTTTCCATGCCAATGATGCGGTGGCGGAGTTTTTCAGAGCCGTAATCGATCACGATCACGGTGACGAAAATGATCACAAAGAGCGCGGAGAGGTCCGTGTATTCCTGCAAGGACATCGCCTCGCGAAACTCTTGGCCCAAGCCGCCCGCGCCGACATAGCCGATGATCGACGAGGCGCGCACATTGATCTCGAACCGCAAGAGCGTGTAGCTGATGATATTGGGCAGTACCTGTGGCACCGCGCCGTAGCGGATCTGGTCAAACCAAGTGCCCCCAGCGGCCTTCACGCCTTCCAGCGGACGCATATCGATGTTTTCATTCACCTCGGAATAGAGCTTTCCAAGCGCGCCCGTCGCATGCAGCCCAATGGCCAGAACGCCCGCCATGGGACCGACAGAGAAACAAAAGACAAAGATCAACGCCCAAACCAGCTCGGGCACAGTCCGCGCGATTTCGAGATACCGGCGCGAGACCCAAAGGACCCACGCGTTGGGCGCCAGGTTGCGAGAGGCGGGGAAAGACAAAAGGAAACCACCAATCACGCCCAGCGTCGTCGCCATAAAGGCGATCAGAACGGTTTCGAACCAAAGCCGTAGCCAGATACGCCACCGCCAGAACCACTCGCCAAAGTCCGCGCTTAAGCTCTCCCAACGCAAGGTCGGAATGGTCTTCTCAATGTAGTCGCCGAGGCGGGGCAAACCTGCCGGGATGATCCAGCGCCATTCGCGCGATCCGTCCGGCATGGTGACTTGCGTCATTTTGAAGAAGTCGCCCAGCCATGACGTCAGGGCGAAGAGGATGATGAAGATCACCGAAGCGATCAGCCAGGTGCGCCGGGTCCGGATCCGCAACGCTTGGAAATCTGCCTCGAAAGCAGAAACCGCAGGCGAGCGCCCAGACGGAATATCGGTGATCGATGCCATATCAGAACAAACCTTGTGTTGGACGGCCGCCGCCCGTGCCGCGACCGTCCAAGGATTCAGCTTAGCTTGAAGAGCGGCGCTGCTTTTTCAGCCAAGCGCGCATGTCGACGATCCACTCGTACCGGCTGTGATCCACTTCGATCCAACCTTTCTGTGTGGAGTCGGCACCACCTGTCATTTGGATGAACGCGTCGTTGTCTTTTTCAACGATGTCCATGACAGCTGCTTTCATATCGTCTTTCAGCGCCTGCGGCAGGTTGTCCCGCGCGGTGAAGGGGCCAGATGTGATTTCAGGCGATTGCCAGATTTGGCAGGCTTCGCCTTCTTCGATCATGCCTTTGCCCACCATGCGCTGGATCACGCCATTGGATTCGTTGGTCATCCATGTGGCCGCCGCGTCGAAGGTGCCTTGGACAACGCCTTGCACACCGGACTCGTGCGAGCCAGAGAATGGGATCGCTGAGAAGAAGGTCTTTGGGTCAACTTCTTTGGCGATATTGAAGTACGGCACCGCGTAGCCGGATGTCGAATCTGGGTCCGCGAATGCCAGGATTTTACCTTCCAGCGAGGCAAGGTCTGTCAGGCCGCTGTCGCAGCGTGTGACCAGGATGGAGTAGTAGCCGGTGGAGCCGTCGTTCTGCAAACGTGACAGAAGCGGGTCAACGCCGCCTTCGGTTTCGGTGTAAGCCGCAGCGTAAGACGCGGACCCAAAGAAGGCAAATTCGATCTGGTCGGCAGCGATCGCTTGGATCACGCCGTCATAGTTGCCGGCTGTGAAGATTTCGACTTCGACGCCCAGCTCTTTTTCCAGGTACTTTTCGAACGGCGTGTACCGCGCGATCCGGTCTTTTTCGTTTTCGCCCGACAGGATGCCGAACTTCAGAACCTGATAGTCCTCTTTCCAGTCACCGGCAAAAGCGCCGCCGGCAGTCAGCGCAACAAGCGCGGTCGTTGTCAAAAATCGCATCGGGTCATCTCCCTGGTTGGTTTGGCGATTGGCAGTAAGTTATTGAGCGGGCACCGCGACGGGGGCTGCGGTCGAGGTCACGGCCTCGTTGAACTCTTGCAGGCCTTGCGCGCCGTAGATGTCGCGCACGACGTCGTCGGTGAGTTGTTCGGCTTTGCCGTCAAACATCACGCGGCCTTTGCGCATGGCGACGATCCGGTCGCAATAGGTGCGCGCGGTGTCGAGGGTGTGCAGGTTCACCAGCACTGTAATCCCATCGGTGCGGTTGATGATCTTGAGCCCGTCCATCACCAGCGTGGCGTTGGCGGGGTCCAGCGACGCGATGGGCTCGTCCGCGAGCATGATTTTGGGGTTTTGCACCAGCGCTTTGGCAATCGCGACGCGTTGCTGTTGGCCACCCGACAGCGTGCCTGCGCGCTGCAGCGCTTGGGGCACGAGGTCGAGCCGGTCAAGCGCCTCAATCGCCATAGTGCGTTCTTCATCGGTGAACTGCATGGCCATCGAGCTGATAAAGCCATGCTCGGCCAGACGCCCGATCAGGACATTGGTCAAAACGTCCAGCCGCTCCACCAAGTTGAATTGCTGGAAGATCATCGCGCAGTCGCGACGCCATTCACGCAGGGCCTTGCCCTTGAGCGATGTGATCTCGGTCCCATCAAACGAAATCGACCCCGTCGTGGGGTCGATAAGGCGGTTGATCAGGCGGAGCATTGTGGACTTACCGGCGCCCGAGCGTCCGATGACGCCAACAAACTGGCCCGGCTGGATATCGAGGGAAACGTCGTCAACGGCCTTTGTTTCAGCAAAGTGCCGCGACACGGATTGGAGGCGAAGTACAGCAGACATGAGCAAACATCCGAATGAATTTCAATCGAACAGTGCCAGTGCCGCGTAACAGCGCTTTAACGGCAACGTGACAGTTCTTTGACGACGGTCCTGGGGGGTGGTGCGGGCGCTGCCGCACCTTACGGTTTGCCCAGAATTTATGCTTTAGGCGACCGCCCGGCTGGGCTGTGGCAGGTGTGCCAGCGTCCCATTGGAGAAGGCCGTTTCGCCGTTCACAAGTGTCAGAACAGCCCGATCTTTGGCATCAAATGCAACCAAATCGGCGCGTTTGCCCAGTTCGATGGCGCCACGGTCGGTCAGGCCAAGCGCTTGCGCGGGGGTCAGCGTCGCCAAGCGCGCCGCACCCGGCAACCCATCGGGGTTCGACGGTGTCAGAGCGCGAATCGCGGGCAAGATCGCGGCCGGGTGATAGTCCGACGCCAGAATGTCCAAAAAGCCAGCATCGTGCGCGGCGCGCGCCGACAGGTTGCCCGAAAAGCTCTGCCCGCGCATCGCATTGGGCGAGCCCATGGCAACTGTAATCCCGCGCGCCCGGACCGCCTCGGCGGCCTCCAGCGTCACAGGAAATTCGCTGATCACGATGCCCAGATCCGCCATCAGATGCGCTTTCTCGACCGTATCATCATCATGGCTCGCCAGGGGGACGCCATGGCTTTTGCACAGGCGCGAGACCTGCTGCAACGTCGCCAGCACCTGTTCTGCTGGGGCCGCGTCATCCATGCGCGCCTGCACGCCTGCGCGCGCCTCTTCCAGCGAGACGCCATGGTACTTAGCCCGCAGTTCGATATGCCGCTCGAGGTTGCGGTATTGGCCCTGGCCGGGCGTGTGATCCATGACCGAAACGAGATCGACCATCTTGTCGCGCAAGAGTTCTTCAAGCACGCCAACGGCGTTTTCAAAGGTCACATCAAAGCGCGCGTGAATGCGGTGATCCACGCGCGTATGTGGGATCGCCGCGCGCAACGCCCGGATAATTTTGGACGTATGTTCATAGGTGCGGGTGCCGCCGTCTTTGGCACCACGCGAAAAGGAAACGCCCGCATAGGCCGTCGTCACGCCGGACGCAGCCAGGCGCGCATCCAGATGCCCGACCGCGACATCCATTGGGAAATCAACTTGGACCCGCGGCTCTAATTCGACCTCGATCATGTCGCCATGCATGTCCACAAAGCCGGGGAAAAGCTGCATCCCATCGCCGCGCACGCCGCCGGGGACGACGGTCTCAACGATCTCGGCGATCAGGCCGTTTTCGATGCGCAGCGAGCCGCGCGGGATGACGCGGTCTGGGAGAACCAGGGCGAAGTCAGACAGCCACATCGGCGCGTTCCTCTTCTTGGATGTAACCAGGGGTCAGATCAATATCCCGGTCGATCAGGTGGGCCACATCACCTGGGTGGTGGAACACGCCCAGCATGGCCGTGCCGCCGGCCTTGAGGCTTGCAAGACGGTTCACAAGCGCGGTGCGCGCGGCGGCATCAAGCGATGCGGTGGGCTCGTCCAAAAGCAAAAGCTTGCGCGGCAGGATCAGCGCGCGCGCCAAGTTCACCTTTTGCTGCTCGCCGCCTGAAAACGTGGTGGGGTAGGCGGGCCAAAGGTCTTCCTTGACGCCAAAGGTCGCCAGCCAATGGCGCGCAGTCTCCAGCGCCTCGGTCGGTGCATGCCCGGCCAGACGCAGGGGCTCTGCCACCAAGCTTTCGGCGCTGACGCGGGGGCGCGCGGTGAGGAACTGCGTGACAAAGCCAATCTCGGTCCGGCGCAGATGCGCGATGTCGATATCTGCTGCGCGCGCCAGGTCGATGGGCCCGTGGTCCGAGTGAAACCGGATCTCGCCTGCTTGTGCGACGTAAGACCGATAGATGGTGCGCAAAAGAGTGGACTTACCCGCCCCGTTGGCGCCGCGGATCAGCACAAATTCGCCCGCATCAAGCGTGAAATCCATCGCCTCGAACGCGGCGAGGTTTTGGCCCAGGTGATGCATGGTGAAGCCTTTGGTCAGGCCCAGAATGTCGAGAACGCGTGTCATAGTTTTGCGTGCACCAATTGTTGCGTGTAGGCGTGTTGCGGATCTTGGAAGATTTGGTCGGCTAAACCGGCTTCGACCACCTCTCCGCGTCGCATCACCATGACCCGGTCTGCGAGCGTGCGGATCACACCAAGGTCATGGCTGACGATCACCATTGTGATCTTCCGCTCTTGCTGCAATCGCTTCAACGTGTCGAGAACCAAGGCCTGGACGGACACGTCGAGGCCCGTGGTCGGCTCATCCAAGAGAAGCAGGGCAGGTTCCAAAGCGATTGCTTTTGCAAGTTGCACGCGCTGCTGCATGCCGCCCGAAAGCTCTATCGGCGGCGCATCAAGCCGTTCCAGCGGAAACTCAGAGGCCGCGAGCGCGTCTGTCGCCTTTTCGCGCAGCACCGCAAATGCCCGCTCCCCCGCCACCAAAAGCCGTTCGGCCACGTTGCCGGACGAGGAATGCTTCATCAAAAGGCCCTGGTGCGGGTTCTGATACACGATGCCGATCTTGGTCGCGCACAGCATCCGCCGCGCAAAGCGATCCAGATCAAAAAGATTACCCGGCGTGTCCGGTAAGTCGAGCGTGTAGGTGCCCTGATCCGGGGTCTCTTCCAGGTTCATCATTCTGAGCAGTGTCGACTTGCCAGAACCGCTCTCGCCGACGATGCCCAGTACCTCGCCGGGATAAGCGACGGCCGAGACATTTCTGAGCGCCTTAACTGGGCCATAGCTTTTCGAAACGCCGGTGACGTTCAACAGGGCCCGGGTCGTAACGATACGCGGTGCGTCCATGGTCAGGGTCATTGGATCACCCCATCTTTGTACCAAGTTTCGCCGAACGTGATCTCTTCGCCATCGCGCGCTCGGAGTGTTTTGACGCCCCATTCGCTGTCAGACACTTCATGGGTTGAGGTGCCGTCATCCTGCGGGATTTCGTTCATGAACATCGCCTTAGCGCCCGAACGGAAGCAGGTCAGGCCCTGATGCTCTTCAACTTTGTAGGGTACGTCCGAGAAGACCAGCGGCTCTACTCGCGTAAAGGGCGGCACTGCGTGGATGCGTTTTTCCCGGCCTGCGGACAGGATTGTTAGGTGTTTGGCCATGTGCAGCTTGGGCACGTCCCAGCGGGGAATAGGCGAGGGGGTCATCACGTAACGCCCATGCACCAGCGACGGGTAGGCCGCGCCCTGCATGATCCGGCCCGACCGCACCATCTGTTCGTAAAGTTGCAGCCACATGCGCCCGTAATCTGCATCCGCATGCATTTGTCGCGCGATGGACATATTGGGCTGCACCGGGCGTAAAGGTTCGGGGTTGGGCACTTGCAACACCAGTACTTGATCCTCGCGCAGGATCTCTTCGGGGATGCGGTGACGCGATTGAATGAGGTCGGCTTCTAGCGTGTCGAGCGTTGTCGGTGTGCCCGCCACCCGCGCAATGAAACGTCGGATTGAGGCCGCATTCACACTATCATCAGCGCCCTGGTCAATCACTTTCACCCGTGTTTCGGGGTTCACCAGTGTCAGAGACACTTGTAACCCACCGGTCCCCCAACCGCGTGCCATCGGAACTTCGCGGCTGGCGTAAGGCATCTGACAGCCGGGAACGGCTACCGACTTAAGGATCTTGCGACGCATTTCACGTTTTGCTGAAGCGTCAAGAAAGCCGTAGCTCATCGGCTCCCAGGGCTTTGTCAATGTGCTCAGGCTCATTATTCCGCAGGCTCCGTTTTCGTGTCCGCTTGGGCGGCCTTTTTGGCCTTTGCATCGCGCATCGCGTCCAAGGCGGATTGGAAGGTGACGTAGTGGGGCAGCTTGAAGTGGATGCAAAAGCCCGACGCTTCGACCGGTTCGGTGTGGTAGAGGAAAAACTCTTCCTCTGTGGCGGAGCCTTTGGCGGCGCCTTCGGCGTTGAGGTCCAGCGTGGCGGCGGCGATGCACTTCACTTCGTTCCAGCCAAAAGTCGCCGCATATCCGATGTTGAGCGCGTCGCCCTTTTTGTCGACCACTTCGGCTTGGCTCACCTTCACGCGGCCCGCCGAAAACGTAGCGCCTGTTGGGTGCTTGACGACGATCTCGGCCTCGGCCAACCGCAGCTCGTTGACCGTCGGATGGGCCGAGCCATACCCGCGCATCGCGGCGTAACCCAAGGCCAGTGTGCCGCCGGTATCGGCGCGTGCCAAGGATTGCAGCGTGTGGGCGCGCTTTGACGGGAAAAGCAGCGGCTCGCGGGTGAGGTCGGGGATGTCGTTGCCCTCGACGCTGTCAGGTTCAGGTTGCGACAAGAGACCATTTTCCGCTTGCCACGTGCTGACCGATGGCGCGGTCGCAGGCGAAGGACGGTCCGCCTTGTCAACGGGTGCGGGCGAAAAGGTTTCGCCGCTCAAGACCTCCGTTGCCAGGAGCCGATGCGCATAGTCGAGCGTGGGGCCGAGCACTTGCCCGCCGGGGATATCCTTAAAGGCCGCAGAGATCCGGCGATGGGTGAAGAGAGTCTCTTGCTCGATTGGGGCGGCGACTTGCAACCGCGGCTGCGTGGTCCGCCAGGCGCGCAGCAAAAGGACCGCCTCATAAAGCTCGCCTCCGGTCTGTGCGAGCGCGAGGGCTGCAAGGTCCTCGTCATAGAGCGATGCTTCCCCCATAACACGGTCGACGAGATAAGGCATACTGTCCCGGATCTCAGCGACGCGCTCTGGCGTGATATCTCCCATCTCGGCTCGAAAAAGCCGTTCGGACTGTTCGATGGCTTTTTCGCCGCCTCGGGTCGCTACATATGCCATCAGAGCACCTCGATTTCAGTTGTGCGCGGCACGCCAATCACGCGAGCGCCGTCTAAAAGGAAGATATCCGGTCCCATCGGATAGCGGATACTGTCTGCGCGCGCCTGCCAAAACCCATCTGGCAGACCGTCAATCTGCACGACGATCTCGCGGTCAACCCCTGGCCCAGTGAGCCGCAAGGCCGGGCCTTTGCCAAACTGCGCCCGTACGACGACGGTGGCTGCATCATCTGGATAAAGGTCGGAACCGCGCTTCACCTGTGTCAGTAAGGCTGCGTCCGTGCACGTGTCCATGAAGACGTAATCTGCCGTTTCCAGCGGTTGGATCTCAGCGCCCGTACGCAAGATCACAGGCATGAGCCGTGGATCGGCGGCATTGCCCGTACATTCGCGATCCATCAATGCCTCAACAACGGGTGCTTCGCCCAGCTCGGGCAGAGCGCGGACCTGGCCCGGGCGGCTGAGCGCCCAGAGCAATGCATCAAACGTATGATTGGCGCGACTTTCGGCGAGGGAGGGTGTCGGGGCCATTAGAACGTCTCCATATCAACGCGTGTGGCCTCGACCATACGCAACGTGTCTGCGTCCGCCTCCGCGTGGCGCTGGGCTTCGTCCGCACAGAACGCTCGACATTTCGCGGCCTCCACGTCCAAGGCGAGAGCGAGGTCGACCAAAGCCATCGCCATGGCCGCTTCAAGGTCTCGGCCACGCCGCATTCCGTAGCCCTGAACGTCGCCCTGTTGAATGTGCGCTTCGCTCATCAAGACTTCGCCCATATGAAACGCGATGCCATCACGCGTTTCGCGCATGGGCAGCATTACCAAGCCGGAGCGACTTTGCAGGACCTCGACTGCACCCACTTCATTCAGGATCTCTTCGGCAAAGGCCTTTAGCCTGTCCGGTTCTGCGCGCGCCAAAGTGCTTAGCAGTTGCGCGTGATCGGCTATGTCTGACATGTTTATTGTGTTCCCAATACAAAACGGACGCGGGCCGACGACCACACAACCTCGCTCAATGAGATCGGAGTACCGTCGGGCAATGCATCAAGTGACGTAACGACCATGACCGGCAACTCAGGATGTTGGCGTAGCTGCTTGGTCTCTTCCGGGCTGGCTTGGCGCGCGATGATTGCAGTTTCGGACCGCACATAGTCTTCAATTCCGTAGGACTTATATGCCGCTGTCACAGACCCCATCACGGCGCGCCGCTCGATATAGCCCGGAAACCGGTCAATGCTGTGATAGACGGTCCCAAACGCAATCGGCTGGCCGTCGGCCTCGGTCAGATACAGGCTCTCGCTTACCTCTGCGTCGGGCTGAAGCTTGAGCCGCGACCTGACAGTCTCGGGGGCTGGGCATACGCGCGCCTCCAGCAATTCTCGAACAACGTCGATCCCAAGGCTGCTGAGGTTGTCACGCAGGCGCGTGCGCTTGCCAATCTGATAGGTCAGCACAGGACCCGCCCGAACGAAGGTGCCGCGCCCTTGTTCCACACTAACCTTGCCCGATTTTGCCAAGTCTGCGACGGCGCGCCGTACGGAATGCCGACCAACGCCGAAGGACATCGCCAACTCCGGTTCAGTGGGGAGTTTATCCCCTGCGCTCAGGTTACCCAAATTGATATCCTGCTCTAAAGCGTCGCGGATTGCGGTCCAGCTGGTCTTTGACATGAGTCCAAATCATCCGAATGATTGTCTGAGTAACGTGGCAACGTTACGGCGGTGTGACAAAGACCACCAAATTTGGGGCCGTCGTCCGCGAAAAGCATACTAAATTTCGCGGCGCTACACAGTCCGACCGTGCGCCGGACTTGGCGCGCGTCTGGCACCTGGCAACTGGGCGCTGCAGCGACGCGTGTGACTAGATGTCCATCATCACCCGTCGACCCACATCGGCGAGCATCGCATCGAGGTCTAAGGGCAGGTTCATTTGCGTCAGCTTGCCGTCAATGAGCAAAAACGACAGGCCATGCACAAAGCTCCACAACTGAAAGGCGCGGCGCTCGTCAATCGCTTCGACCGCATCGCTGCCGCGAAACGCTGCGACTTCCGATTTGACCAAGCCGTACGTCGATTCGCCTTTTTGAATCAGCGCGTCGTCCTGCGCGTGTCCTTCTGACAAACCGAACATTAGCCGAAAGACCGCCGGCTCGCTTTGCGCAAACGTAACGTAAACGCGCCCAAGGGCCGAAATTCGCGCGAGGCTGCGCTGGGGCAGCGGGGCGAGCGCATGGACCATCTGTTTGTGCTGCCGCGTCATCCCTTCCAGAGCGACGGCACGGAGTAATTCATTCTTATCTTTGAAGTGCTTGTAGGGCGCGGCCGTAGAGACACCCGCGCGGCGGCTCGCTTCGGAGACCGACCACTGATCCGGACCTTTTGCTTCGACCAAGGCCCGCGTAGCTTCGATGAGCTGCGCGCGCAGATCGCCATGGTGATACCGGCCGCGCGGCGCACTGTGTGTCGAACTTTCCATGATCCACTTGCTGGCAGACATCGTACCACTTGTCAAAGTAAGAGATACTAACATATGTTAGAGTCTCTAACATGAAGAGGAACAGGCTATGGCAAAAGACGTTCGATTGACCTTTACATGGCGGGCAGTGCGCGCGGTCGCGGCCTTGACCCTGACCCTCACATTCGTTGCTGGTGCTGGCTTCGCTGTTCTGGTGGCATCTGAAACGCTCGCCACCCGGGCAGAGGCGAATGCACCGGACCGCGTGGCCGAAAAGATGCCTGTGCAGGTGACAGAGCTATCACCGTCGCGCGGGTATACAGTCCCGCGCCAGTTTGTCGGACAAGTCGAGGCGACAGCCAATGTTTCGCTGTCTTTTGAACTGGCCGGTCAGTTGACAGAGGTGTTGGTTGATGAAGGCGAGCCGGTTGTCAAAGGGCAGACACTCGCACGGCTTGACACGTCCTTACTCGAGGCCGAGGAACAACGTCTGATTGCAGCGCGCCAGGCGACGGCAGCGCAACTCGTGCTTGCCGAAAGCAGACTGGTCCGGGCGTCGGCTTTACGCCAGGACGGGTTCGCGAGTGAAGAGGCCCTGGATCAGACGCGCGCCGCGCGCGATGAGCTGATCAGCCGTATCGAAGAGACCGATGCGGCAATCCGGTCTGTCGCGATCAACATCGAAAAGTCGGAAATCCGCGCTCCGTTTAACGGTCGTGTCGGCGTGCGCAACGTCGATGGTGGGGAAACGCTGGGGGCTGGTACGCCCGTCATGACTTTGATTGAAACTGCGCTGCCGCACGTGCGCGTCGGGCTTCCGTTGGCGCTCGATATTCGCGAATTTGAAAGGGCGCAGATGCGGATCGGTGGACGTATCTACGGCGCGGCCTTGTCCCATGTGCGTCCCGATATCGACCCTGTCACGCGGACCCGCACTGCTGTGTTTTCCCTCGACGCGCAAATCGATGCGGCCTTTGGGCAGACGGCGACGCTTTTGGTCGACACCACAGTCACAGCGGATGGCACTTGGGTGCCGCTCGACGCATTGCAAGAGGGTGTCGGAGGGGTTTGGACGATCCTTGTCGTTGATGGCGAGGTTGTGCGACCCGCCTCCGTCGAAATCCTCTACGCCGAAGCGACCCGTGCCTATGTGCGCGGCACGTTTGAGCCTGGCGCCTACGTGATAGACCGCGGCGCCCACAGGGTCGTGCCCGGCCAGTTGGTGCGCGCCATAACCGGGGAAGGATGAAACCATGATGACGTTGCCCTTTCGTCAACCACGCCTTGTCGCCTTAATCTTGTTGGTCCTGATCTCGGCTGGTTTGTCGGCCTTTCTGTCGATTGGCCGTCAAGAAGACCCAACGATCACCAATCTGTTTGCAACGGTAACGACCACTTTTCCAGGTGCAGACCCGGCGCGGGTCGAGGCCTTGGTGACGGTCGAGATTGAAGAAGAGCTGCGCGAGATTGCCGAAGTCGATACGATCACATCTGTCTCTCGCACCGGCGTTTCGGTGGTATCAATCGAGTTGTTGGAGACATTGGACGAAGCCACGATCGAGCAGGTCTGGTCTGAAGCACGCGATGCGGTCGAGGATGCACGCAGAAACTTCCCGGCCGGCGTGCTCCAGCCAGATTTTAATGCGGAAGGCATTTCAGCCTATTCGGCAGTGGTCGCTGTAACGTCGGATCATGACGCGGTTCCGTTGACCTTGACCCTTGCCCATGCAGAAGCGCTGGCGGATCGCCTCCGGTCTATCCCAGCGACACGTGCGGTCGATCTCTTTGGTGAACCCGAGGAAGAGGTGCTGGTCGAGATCGATCCGCAGGCCGCCGCAGCCCTGGGCCTGACGCCTTCCGAGATTTCGCGCCTAATCTCTGCCGCTGACGGCAAAGTACAAGCCGGACGTTTGGACGGTGCGGCAACTGGACTTACCATCAACGTCTCGGGCGAGATCGCGGCACTGGATCGTTTGTCTCAGGTCGTTGTCCGCGAAAGCAGTCAGGGCGCGACCGTAACGCTGGCTGATATTGCCCAGATCACGCGTGGACCGCGTGAGCCCTTACAAGAGCTGGCCTTCGCAAATGGCAAACCCGCAGTACTCGTTGGTGTTTTGGCCCAGGATGGCGTGCAGATAGACCGCTGGTCCAGTTTCGTCCGCGCCGAGCTAGAAGACGGTGCGCCTCAGGTGCCGCAAGGGCTGTCCGAAGTTCTGATCTTCGACCAATCCACCTACACCGCTGATCGATTGAGCGAGGTTGGCACGAACATGGCCATCGGCGTTGGCTTGGTCGTTGTCGTTCTCTTTGTAACGCTAGGATTGCGTGCTGCGGCGATTGTCGCACTGGTCCTGCCAGTCGTGTCACTGGCAACCATTGCAACGATGAACTTCATCGGGCTACCGATCCATCAGATGTCAGTAACAGGCCTGATCGTGGCGCTGGGGCTGCTCGTCGACGCCGCAATTGTCATGGTGGACGAGGTGCGCCAACGCCTGGCGCGCGGCATGGCCCGGGAGGCGGCTGTGGGGGATGCGGTGCACCGCCTGGCCGCTCCTTTGTTGGCCTCAACTGTCACGACGGCGCTGTCCTTTACACCGATGATCCTCCTGCCGGGGCCTGCGGGCGACTTTGTGGGCTCTATCGCAATCGCCGTTGTCGTTATGTTGGTCTGGTCGCTTGTGATCGCGCTGACGGTGACGCCCGCGTTTGCGGGGTGGTTCATCCTCGCAGGTGGGCGCGGCGGCATCTCGATTGGGATTCTGGGGCGCTTCTTTACGGCCTCTATCCGGTGGTCGGTGCGCAATCCCGTCAAATCAATCGCGCTTTCCTTGATCCTGCCGGTCACTGGGTTTTTGGCTTTCCCGACGCTGACGGCGCAGTTCTTCCCCGGCGTGGACCGTGACCAATTCTATCTTGAGATCGAGATGCCACCTGGCACATCTCTCCAAGAAACGGCCGCCACAACGCGCGCGATGGACGCGCAACTTCTGGCGCGCGATGGGATTGATCAGGTCTATTGGTCTGTCGGCAAATCGGGACCGGCTTTCTACTACAACATCACCGGCGGGCGCGCGCAGGAGCCGCGCTTTGCCATCGCGATGGTCAAAACCGACACCGCCGCCGATGCTGCGCGTCTGGTTCCTGAACTCCAGGCCAGCATGGACGCCGGGTTTCCGCAGGCGAATGTGATTGTGCGCGGGCTTGTTCAAGGCCCGCCAGTTGATGCGCCCGTCGAGGTTCGGCTCGTTGGGCCTGATCTGAACGTCTTGCGCCGCTACGGGGATCAGGCCCGGGCGCTGATGGCGGACCTGCCCATCGTTACGCAAGTCCGCACCCAAGTTTCTGGTGGCGCGCCGCAGATCAGGTTCAATATTGATGAAACGGCGGCGCGACTTCTTGGTTTGAACGTGACCGATATCGCAGCACAACTCGATAACGGCATGACAGGCATTACGGGCGGCAGCTTGGTCGAAGGTACCAATCAGTTGCCAGTGCGGGTACGTTTTGACCGAACCGCCGTCGCAGAGATATCGGCGCTCGCTGATCTGCCAGTGGTCCTGCCCGGGGCTGCGGGCTTATCGGCCAGCGGCGTGTTTCCAGCCGTTCCACTGTCTGAACTGGCCACACCGGTTCTTGAACCTGCCGAGAGCGTCGTTACGCGCCGCAATGGCGAGCGGATCAATACCGTTCAAGCCTTCATCGTACCGGATGTTTTGCCGGAAGAAGCGCTGAAGGCGGTTTTGGCATCGTTTGACGCGGCAGGCTTTGCCTTGCCAACAGGTTATCGGATTGAGCTTGGCGGTGACAGCGACGCCCGGTCCAACACTGTGGGCAACCTGCTGGCGTCGGTGGGGCTGATCGTAACGCTCACGATTGCGACGATTGCGCTGACGTTCAATTCGTTCCGGTTGACGGCGATCTCGCTGGTCGTCTGTGT
>CAWUIP010000058.1:0-20407 GCA_963922415.1 uncultured Aliishimia sp.
ACATTCACCTGCACCTGAACCACTTGCCGAAAGAGACGCTTGATCTTCGCCTGCCCGGTATTTCGGAAAGCGCGCGCATCTTTGCTGGCGTGGACCTGACCAAAGAGCCAATTCCGGTGCTGCCAACCGTCCACTATAACATGGGCGGTATCCCGACAAACTATTGGGGCGAAGTTCTCGCACCGACCAAGTCGGACGCAAATGCCGTCGCCCCAGGCCTGATGGCCGTTGGCGAGGCGGGCTGCGCGTCTGTGCACGGGGCGAACCGCCTTGGATCAAACTCGCTGATCGACTTGGTCGTCTTTGGACGGGCCGCCGCGATCCGCGCAGGCGAAGTTGTTGATGCCAAAGCGCCGGTGCCGACGCCGAATACCCGCTCTGTCGAGGCTGCGCTCAGCCGGTTTGACGGTCTGCGCTATGCCAAGGGCCACGTGCCAACGGCGGAACTTCGGCTTGAGATGCAGCGCACCATGCAAGACGATGCAGCCGTGTTCCGCACCGACAAAACCTTGGCCGAAGGTCAGAAGAAAATGGAAGGGGTTGCGGGCAAGATCAGCGATGTCAAAGTCACCGACACGTCCATGATCTGGAACTCGGATCTGATGGAAACGTTGGAATTGACGAACCTGATCCCCAATGCGGTCGCCACTGTGACCGCTGCTGCGGCGCGCAAAGAAAGCCGGGGCGCACATGCACACGAGGATTATCCCGACCGGGATGACGAAAACTGGCGCAAGCACTCGCTGGTCTGGTTCAAGGGGAACGAGGCAAGCCTGGGCTACCGCGGTGTGATCACGCAGCCGCTCACCAGCCACAACGATGGTGGAATTGACTTGAAAAAGATCGCGCCAAAGGCAAGGGTTTACTAATGATCCAAAGACTTGCTGCCGCCACCGTCGCCCTTTTCTTCCTTTGCTTGCCTGCTGCTGCGCAAAGCACGGGCTTCACGCCAGAACAGGCCGTGTCCTACTGCATCACAGATACGCGGAGCCCAGGCACATACACGCTGTTGTCGACCGCACCCGTGCCGCGCGTTGGCATTGGGGCTGGCGGGACAAATCGTGGGGCCGCGACTGTGAATGACTGCCTGCTCGATGTGTATGAAATCCAGTATGGCGGCCAAGTCCAATCCGCGGCGCTCAATGGTGCCTCACCACAGGAGGCGGCTGAACTGGAATGCCGGCGCATTCGCGATCGACGCATTATAGGTTCGATCGCGGCGGTTGTTGGATACGCGGTGGGATTGGGCGACTCCCTGAACATCGGGGCTGCGATCGGCGGCGGAATTGGCGTCGCGTATAATGCGCAGCGTGCCACGCAAAACTATCAAGCCTGTCTGGCTGCAGCCGAGCAACCGCAGAGTCAGGTCTTTGCAGTCTATTCCTGCACCGCAGGCGCCAGTGCATTGCAAGGTGGCAGCGGATATTGCCGCCGTAGATAGTCAAAATTTTCTGGGGCGTGCGGTGTCGCGCCCGGGGTGATCCACTTAGACATACGCAAGCCGAGGACTGAAACCCGGCGGATGGAGACCGAAGAATGGTACAATTTTCGCTTCCTAAGAACTCTCGTATGACGACCGGTAAAACCTGGCCAAAGCCGGAAGGCGCGACCAACCTTCGGACCTTCAAAATCTACCGTTGGAACGCAGATGACGGCCAAAACCCGCGCGTCGACACCTACTTTGTGGATATGGACACCTGCGGGCCCATGGTGCTCGATGCTCTGATCAAGATCAAAAACGAAATTGACCCAACGCTGACCTTCCGACGGTCGTGCCGTGAGGGCATTTGCGGCTCCTGCGCGATGAATATCGATGGGATCAACACCTTGGCCTGCATTTACGGCATGGATGAGATTTCTGGCGACGTGAAGATTTACCCGCTGCCGCATATGCCTGTGGTGAAAGATCTGATCCCAGATCTGACCCACTTCTATGCACAACACGCCTCGATCATGCCGTGGCTCGAAACGAAAACGAACCGGCCCGCGAAGGAGTGGAAGCAATCCATCGATGATCGCAAGAAGCTGGACGGCCTTTATGAATGCGTCATGTGCGCATCCTGTTCCACATCCTGCCCGAGCTATTGGTGGAACGGTGACCGCTACCTTGGACCTGCGGCCCTGTTGCACGCGTACCGTTGGATTATCGACAGCCGTGACGAAGCCACCGGAGAGCGGCTGGACGACCTGGAAGACCCGTTCAAGCTCTACCGCTGCCACACCATTATGAACTGCGCAAAGACCTGCCCAAAGGGATTGAACCCCGCCAAAGCCATCGCCGAGATCAAAAAAATGATGGTTGAACGGACCGTCTGACAGAATTCTATAGCATCGGTATTTTCAGCGCCTCGGATTTTTGCGAAAAATCCGGGGCGTTTTCTTTCAAAGAAAACGCGTCCCCTGACCATCCGGCGAGAAGGTGTTGCGTCCCATGAAATTAGATCTGAGCGAGGCTGAACGACATCGCGCTTTGCCGCCCGTTGTCTGTTACCCGCCCGAGACGTTACCCAAACCGGATCTTGATCTATATGCCACTGCGCGAAGGGGTGCGCAGAAAACAGCAGAAATTGTCGTTCCGCCCCGCCAAGCACGGGTTTTCGACGTGCCAGCCGGGCAGTTTTTTCGGATCTCATCCATCGAAGGCCCGCAAGTCGGTGACCTAAACCTGCATGCCAAATCTGACCTGACCGAGCGGTTCTACTCCGGCAAAACACGTGCGTTGCATGGCACGCATGTCACGCGCGGCGACCGGTTGTGGTCGACGCTGCCGCATCTGCGCGCGATGGCGACGATCACGACAGACACGCTGGAATGGTATGGAATTGACCCGCACGGGGGATCTGTCCACGACGTGATCGGGACGCGTTGCGATCCATACACCCATTACGCGCTGTCGGCCGGCGACCACTACCATCACTGTTGCCATTCCAACCTGACCAGATCCTTGGCCCAGTACATGGACGTGCCGCGTGCAGAAGCCGAACTCCTGGTTCATGACGTGTTGAACGTATTTATGTGCACGGGGTTTACGCGCGATACAGGCCAGTACTTCATGAAGGCGAGCCCAGTGCGCCCCGGCGACTATATCGAGTTCATGGCTGAAATTGACCTGGTGGGAAATCTCTCGGCCTGTCCGGGCGGCGATTGTTCAAGCACGCATTCATCCGACACAGCGCAATGCTACCCCCTGCTCGTCGAGGTCTTTGCGCCAAAGCCTGGTTCCCTTACCGGATGGTCGCCCGCCGTGCCGAATGGCTATGACAGGTCTCACGGCCCGTGATCCGAGGTTAAGGCGTATCAGTAAAGGCAGCCTCAAGGGCGATTTCGACCATATCGCCAAATGACCGCTCGCGGTCTTCGGCGGGCAGCGCTTCGCCGGTTTGCAGATGGTCGGAAACCGTAAGCACAGCCAAGGCCCGGCGCCCGTAACGCGCGGCCAGGGTGTAAAGCTCTGCCGCTTCCATTTCGACCGCCAGGATGCCGTGTCGCACCATTTGCTCGTCGAGATCTGGCCGCTCTGCGTAAAACACGTCAGATGAATATATGCCACCGACGTGACATGTGCCGCCACGCCCCTGCGCTGCAAGGACCGCCGCAGACAACAGCGACCAATCTGCACAAGGAGCAAAGTTGAACTCGCGGAAGAGCGCCGACGACGGCGTGTTCACCGAGCTTGCGGTTTGCGCGACAATAACGTCGCGGACTGCGACGTGAGGCTGCATGCCGCCACAGGAGCCGATCCGGATGAGCGTCTGCGCGTTGTAGTCGCGGATCAACTCATTAGCGTATATCGATAGAGACGGCATGCCCATGCCGCTGCCGTGAATGGTCACAGAGTGCCCACGCCACGTTCCAGTAAACCCCAACATACCGCGCACTTCGTTGATGCAGCGTACGTCTTCTAAGAATGTCTCCGCGGCCCACTTGGCACGGTAAGGGTCGCCAGGCAGCAACACTGTCTCTGCGATATCGCCTGGCGCGGCCCCGATGTGAATGGTCATGAGCTCAGATTTCGAGAGCCGACGGATCAGTGCCGGCTTCAACTGCAGCCTTGTACCAAGCAGGCTGGCGGCCTTTGCCAGTCCACGTTTGGCTTGGATCTTCAGGGTTTGCAAACTTCGCCACACCGGGTGACTTTGCAGCGCCCTTTCGGCGCCCGGCTTTTGCGCCGTCGGTCAATTCCGCCAAGCTGAAGCCATATTTCGCAGCAGCCTTTTCAGCGGCCTTTTTGGCCTCTTTCATTTCCTTCTTTTCAACCGCAAGTAGCGCCAGTTGAACGTCTTTCATCAGCTTCTCGAGCTGCTTTTTTGACATGTCTTCTAAGTTTACGGACATTCTATTCCCCAATTATTGCTCGCACGGGAGCATAATTGAAATGCAATTGCGTGCAATGGCGAGCATTGTACGTATTTGTGACAGCGGGGATTTTCGCCTATTGCGCTGCGACGGCCTTTGGATCGGCCAATTCGACAATATCAGCCATTATTGAATTAAGTTCAAAGTCCTTTGGGGTATACACGCGCGAAACGCCCATTCGCAAAAGCGCATCGGCATCTTCATCGGGAATGATTCCTCCAACAATCACAGGTATATGGCCACGTCCACTGGCGCGCATTCGCGTCAAGATGTCTTCAACAAGCGGCAAATGACTTCCCGACAAAATAGAAAGTCCAACAACATTTGGGTTATCTGTTAACACATTATTAACTATTTCTTCTGGAGTTAACCGAATTCCAGCATAGGTTATGTCCATTCCGCAATCGCGTGATCGAACGGCAATTTGTTCTGCGCCATTAGAATGCCCGTCAAGACCGGGTTTTCCCATCAGGAATTTAAGACGATGCCCCAAGCGATCGCTGACCGCATCAACGGCAGCGCGAATATCGTCGAGACCTTCCGTTTTGTTGGAGCGTCCGGCCGCGACGCCGGTTGGACCTCGATATTCTCCGTGCACAGCGCGCATTTGCGCAGCCCACTCGCCGGTGGTCACACCTGCTTTCGCACAGGCGATCGAGGCTGGCATGACATTGGTTCCGTTTGCTGCATCGGCCCGCAGGCGTGCCAAGGCGGCCTCTACAGCCGTTTCGTCGCGATCGTTGCGCCAAGCCGCCAGCCGATCAAGTTGTTCTTTTTCGACGCTGGGGTCGACGACCATGATCCCGCCGTCTGATGTCATCAGCGGCGACGGCTCGCCCGCTTGCCATTTGTTCACGCCGACCACGACGGTTTCGCCAGTTTCGATGCGGCCCAAACGATCCGAGTTGCTCTCAACCAAGCGCGACTTCATGTAGTCGATGGCACCAATTGCACCGCCCATGCCATTCAGCGTGGCCAATTCGTGGCGTGCGCCCTCTTTCAAAGCTTCAACTTTCGCCTCCACTGCAGGGTTGCCGTCAAAGAGGTCATCGAACTCCAGCAAGTCCGTCTCGTATGCGAGGATTTGTTGCATGCGCATGGACCATTGTTGGTCCCACGGGCGGGGCAGGCCAAGCGCTTCGTTCCAGGCGGGCAATTGCACGGCGCGCGCACGGGCGTTTTTGGAAAGCGTCACCGCCAGCATTTCAATAAGGATGCGGTATACGTTGTTTTCAGGTTGCTGTTCCGTCAGTCCAAGTGAATTGACCTGTACACCATAGCGGAAGCGGCGGTATTTCGGGTCCTCAACGCCGTAGCGGTCGCGACAGATTTCGTCCCACAAGTCGACAAAGGCGCGCATCTTGCACATCTCTGTCACAAAGCGAATGCCCGCATTTACAAAGAAGGAAATGCGCCCGACGACAGCTGGGAATTCCTCTGCGGACATCCGCGGCTTCAGCGCATCCAAGACCGCTTGCGCTGTGGCCAATGCAAAGGCCAATTCCTGCTCTGGCGTCGCGCCAGCTTCTTGCAAGTGATAGGAACACACATTCATGGGGTTCCACTTCGGGACATTGCTGTAGCAGTACTCTGCCACGTCAGCGATCATTTTGAGCGATGGCTCCGGCGGGCAAATATATGTCCCGCGTGACAGGTATTCTTTGATCAGATCGTTTTGGACTGTGCCCTGCAGTTTCGATACGTCCGCACCCTGTTCTTCTGCAACAGCGATGTACAAAGCCAGTAGCCAGGGCGCGGTCGCATTGATTGTCATGGAGGTGTTCATTTGCTCCAGCGGGATTTGGTCGAACAAAGTCCGCATATCGCCCAAATGGCTGACGGGAACGCCAACCTTGCCCACTTCGCCGCGCGCCAGCACATGATCGCTGTCATACCCTGTTTGGGTCGGCAGATCGAAGGCGACGCTTAGACCAGTTTGGCCCTTTTCGAGGTTCTTACGATAAAGCGCGTTTGACGCGGCAGCCGTGGAATGGCCCGCATAGGTCCGGATAAGCCAGGGGCGGTCCTTGGTAACTTGCGTCATGACTGGGTCCTGAATCGTTATGGGCAATATAGTTTCGTAGAATGGTTCATATTCGAAATAAAGTGACCATGTCAATTCGCTGCGTCGCGGCAAGGTTGACAACGTGGTCATCCACACGCGGAACAGTAAGCAGTGCAGTGTGCTTCATGGTATTTGACAGGTTGTGCTGCCAAATTGTTTCTGCACGCGCGACAGAATTTCTGCGATTGCGGGGTTATAAAATTACCAATATGGAGAAAAATTGGTTGCTTTCTTGCGTAGTGAGCCATATTCCGTCCAGACATCGCGACAGTTCTGCGTCGCAGCGTGAAACGGTAACCGGAGGCTTGGATGGCTTTGGACAGCAATGGTGTAATGACATATGAGGCGCCCGAAAAAGACCTCTATGAAATGGGTGAAATGCCACCCATGGGGTTTGTGCCTAAGCAAATGTATGCGTGGGCTATTCGGCGCGAACGGCACGGTAACCCTGACACGGCGATGCAGGTTGAGGTCGTGGACGTGCCCACGCTTGACAGCAACGAAGTGCTGGTCCTCGTGATGGCCGCAGGCGTGAACTATAACGGCGTCTGGGCGGCACTTGGTCAACCAATCTCCCCATTTGATGGCCACGGCCAGCCCTTCCACATCGCTGGGTCGGACGCGTCCGGCATCGTTTGGGCGGTTGGCGATAAGGTCAAGCGCTGGAAGGTCGGCGACGAGGTTGTGATCCATTGCAACCAAGACGATGGCGACGATGAAGAATGTAACGGCGGCGACCCGATGTATTCGAATTCGCAGCGGATCTGGGGCTATGAGACGCCCGATGGGTCCTTTGCCCAGTTCACAAATGTCCAAGCGCAGCAGCTTATGCCGCGTCCCAAGCATCTGACCTGGGAAGAAAGCGCCTGCTACACGCTGACGCTTGCGACCGCCTATCGGATGCTGTTTGGTCACGAGCCGCATGATCTGAAACCTGGCCAAAACGTTTTGGTTTGGGGCGCATCGGGCGGTTTGGGCTCTTACGCGATCCAGCTGATCAACACGGCGGGCGCAAACGCGATTGGTGTGATCTCGGACGAAGACAAACGTCAGTTCGTGATGGATCTGGGCGCGAAGGGCGTCATCAACCGCAAAGACTTCAAGTGTTGGGGCCAACTGCCAACGGTGAACACACCGGAATATGCAGATTGGTTCAAAGAAGCGCGCAAGTTCGGCAAGGCCATTTGGGACATCACCGGCAAGGGCGTTAACGTTGACATGGTGTTCGAACACCCGGGGGAATCGACGTTTCCAATTTCGACCTTCGTTGTCAAAAAGGGCGGGATGGTTGTGATCTGTGCGGGCACAACCGGCTTCAACTGTACCTTTGATGTCCGCTACATGTGGATGCACCAGAAGCGTTTGCAGGGATCGCACTTTGCGCATCTTAAGCAGGCGAGTGCGGCCAACAAGCTGATGCTAGAGCGGCGCCTTGATCCATGCATGTCCGAAGTGTTCACTTGGTCTGACCTGCCTGCGGCGCATATGAAAATGATGCGCAATGAGCATAAGCCCGGAAACATGTCGGTTCTGGTGCAAGCGCCGACCACCGGTTTGCGCACACTTGAAGACGTGCTGGACGCCAAGACTTAGTGTCGCGGGATTAACCTCCTGTTAAGCTCGAATCATCGAAGAGCCCGCGAATCATAGGCGAATTCGCGGGCTCTTTTCATCTTTAGGTTGCGAGCCCTTGTGGCCCAGCCATTTGCCCATGGCATCCCCCCCTATTTTGGGGGAGTTGAAATCCGCGAATTTTCGCAAGGTGTTAACATATGCTAGTCTATTGTTAATCATTCATTAACCATTGAAGGGCTCACTGAGCATGCGAAATGATTGGATTTTGGACGTTCTAGCGGATCTCAAAAGCTTTGCGCAGGCCAATGGTTTACCATCGCTTGCCGAGCAATTGAGAGACACGGCCGACTTGGCCGCGATCGAAATTGCGTCCACGGAAACAAGGGGCCGTGCGCAGCATGGTGACGAACTCTCGTCTGGAAGCTATCCTCGAGCAGTTGGAGACAGCCGACGGGCTTGACGGTATGCAATCCGCAGTCGAAGCGCTGCGGGACGAATTCTCCGTCGATCATATGATGTATCACTGGGTTGTTGCGTCGGGCGATCAGTTTGGCGTAGGGACCTACACGCAGGAATGGGTCGAACGTTACGTCGATCAAAGTTACGAGCGCATTGATCCGGTCATCCTGGGGTGTTTTCGCAGGTTTCACCCCGTGGATTGGAAGCGGCTCGACTGGTCAAGCAAGGCCGCCAGAGCCTTCTTGACCGAAGCAATGACCTATGGGGTCGGAAACCAGGGATTCTCTGTTCCGATCCGTGGACCCAATGGGCAGTTTGCGCTCTTTTCGGCAAATCACACCTGTTCAGATGATGAATGGGCGGATTTTACTGAAGAACACCGGACCTCTTTGATCCTGGTCGCGCATTATCTTAACGAAAAGGCGCTGGACTTAGAGCCGGACAAAGCGCCGGACCCGAACCAGACCCTAAGCCCGCGCGAGGCAGATGCGATGACGCTGTTGGCGATGGGGTATTCACGTGCCCAAGTGGCGGAAACGCTGAATATTTCAGAGCATACGCTGCGGGTGTACATCGAAAGCGCACGGTTCAAACTGGGCGCGCTTAACACGACGCATGCGGTGGCGCGCGCGCTATCGCGCGGTCTGATCGTCGTCTAGCCCCCTCTCAATTCGTTAATTTCGCGCGCGATTGGGCAGCCAATCGTTAAATTCTTACACGTTACCCATTTGGCACTCCCCAATTCTAGCGAAGGAGCGGACCAAATGCTGCGCTATCTCTATGCTGACCAACTCGACGCCTACCCAACTCTGCGGGACACCATGTTCGAAGACCGGGCCTGCCAATTCAAATCCCGCCTTGGGTGGGAGGTCTCGGTCGATGCCGAAGGGCACGAGCGGGACGAATATGACGATCTGAACCCCCTCTATGTGATCTGGGAAATGCCGGACGGTACCCATGGCGGGTCGATGCGCTTCTTGCCGACCACCGGCAAGGTCATGATCAACGATCACTTCACCCATGTGATCGGCGGCGGGTCGATCCGCAGCCCCTTGATCTGGGAAAGCACACGCTATTGCCTGAAAAAGGGCGCGCCGGGCCACGTAGCCGCAGCGCTTATGCTTGCCGGGCTTGAAGTGATCCGTGGGCTGGGCATCCAACACGTCGTTGGTGTTTTTGATGCCCGTATGGTGCGCATCTACCGCATGATCGGTTCCTCGCCCGAGATTATGGGCTCTGTTGGCGAAGGCCGCGACCAACTGAGCGTTGGTCTGTGGGAATTCGACGTGGCTGATCACGCGAAGGTCGCCGCGCGCGCGGGCATTTCGCCTGAACAGTCGCAGGCCTGGTTCGATGCCTCTTTCGGTGACCCGTACGAAGCTGAACCACTGCGCGCAATCGCCTAAGGCCGCGCTTTCCAACTGGTCCCTCCGTGCAGGGACGGATAGGGTTCGCTCATGTCCGTCCCGGCGCTCACCTTCTCCGATGACCAGGCCACCGCTTATGACAGTATCACCGAGATGCTGCGCGGCGTCGGCGTTGATCTGGATGCGGGCCACACGATGCCTGCCGCCGAGGGCAAAGACAGTATCATGGCGGTCACCGGCAAGGCGGGCTCTGGCAAGACGCTGCTTTTGGCGGAACTGAGTCGGGCCTTGACCGATGCGGGCGTTGAGATCGTGTCAGGCGACTACGAAAGCCGCAAAGCGCGTGACAAACGCACCCTTGCGATCCTCGCGCCGACAAACAAAGCGGCCTCTGTCCTGCGCTTGCGGGGCGTTCCGGCCACAACGATCCACCGCATTCTCTACACACCTGTCTACGATCCCGAATATGAGCGTATCGCCGAATGGCTGGCGGGGCAGGGCGATCGGCCCGAGGTGGAGGGCCTGACCGACCAAGCGCTGGACCGGGCGTTTGCGTTTTACCAAACCAACAAGTCAATGCCTGGCGCGCTCGCGGCGGCGGGGCTGCGCGGTTCGGATTTCATCACCGGGTGGAAACGCCGCGAAGAGCCTTTGGACATTGGGTTTATCGACGAAGCCTCGATGCTGGACGACAAGCAGTTCGAGGACCTGCAAGAGATTTTCCCGACGCTCCTTCTGTTTGGGGATCCGGCGCAGTTGGCGCCGGTCCAACAGTCCGGGACCATGGTGTTTGACCGGCTTGCCGCCCCCCGCGTGCTGCATCTGGAGCGTGTTCATCGGCAGGACGCGGACAATCCGATCCTGGATCTGGCGCACGCTCTGGCCGATCCGGTGCTGGAGTTCCACGACTTCGAACAGATGGTGCAAGACACGGCGAGGAGCGACGACCGTGTCGTCTGGGCCCAACGGGTCGAGGTTGACCTGATGGCGCGCTCGCCCGTTCTGGTCTGGACCAACAAGACCCGCATCCGCCTGATCAACGCCTTCCGCAACGTGCACGGCGCGCCCGAGGATCGCCTTCTGGAGGGGGAGCCGCTTATCTGCGACGGGATCGAGCTTCCGCTGAAGCATCGCAAAAAGCGGCTTGATCTGGAGGCGCGCGGCCTGATCAAAGGCGCACAGGTCGTGTTCCTGGGCGAAGGCCGCAAGCCAGGCTTTTCACGGCTGCATGTGATGGGTGCGGAAGACCCGCAGGTTTCGGCCGCCTCTATCGTCAAGATTGAAAAACCTGACGAGGAAGAGCCGTTCATCCCCTTCGCGGCCCATATGGGGGCGACGTTCCTGCACGGTGCGGCGGTGACGATCCACAAGGCGCAAGGCTCGCAATGGGATACGGTGCAGGTCTTTGCCCCCGATCTTTATACAGCAGCGCGGATGAACCGGGTTGAGGCGGGCCAGCCGCTGTGGAAGCGCTTGGCCTATGTCGCCATCACACGTGCGGCAGACCGGCTCTATTGGGTGGTGCGCGCGCGCCTGTCAAAGCCCACGGACGGGCTGCGGGTCGATGATTTGCGCGCGGTTCCCAAAGCCCCGCTGACATTAGATACGACCGAGGAGGAGCAGTTATGAAAAGCATTCTGATCACAGGTGCCAGTTCAGGGATCGGCAAGGCAACGGCGTTGCACTTTTTGGATGCAGGCTGGCAGGTGGGCCTGATGGCGCGGCGCGCCGAACCGTTGGAGGCGATGGCCGATAGCTATTCGAACGCCGTGGCGCTCCCCGGCGATGTCACGGATGAGGCGCAGGTAGAGGCCGTCTTTGACGGGCTCGTCGACGCCGCTGGGCAGATCGATGTACTTTTTAACAATGCGGGCATGTTCGTGCCGCAGGCCCCGATTGATGAGACGCCGCTGGCGGATTGGCAACGCGCGGTGGACGTGAACCTCACGGGGATGTTCCTCTGCGCCCGCGCGGCGTTCAAGCGGATGCGCGCCCAAGGGCAGGGGCGGATCATCAACAATGGGTCGATCTCGGCACATGTGCCGCGCGAAAACGCAGTGACCTATACGACGACGAAACATGCGATCACGGGGCTCACGCGGCAACTGTCGCTGGATGGGCGCGACTTGAACATCGCCTGCGGGCAGATCGATATCGGCAACGCCGAAAGTGAAATGGTCGCCGCAATGAAGGCCAAGGTGCCAGATCTGCCGACCATGCCGGTCGACGATGTCGCGCGGTCGGTGATGCATATGGCGTCTCTGCCGCCCGAGGCCAATGTGCTCTTTATGACGGTGATGGCCAACAAGATGGCCTATGTCGGGCGCGGTTAAGCGCGGAAAAGCTGGAAGACTGCCGCTGCGCCCCATCCCGCGAAAATGGCAATTGCGAGCGACATGAGGCCGTAGACCAGCGGCATCTGACGCGACATGTCGAAGAGCCACCGTTCCAACCCGACTTTGTCGACTTCGATCACGGTCTCGTACTGCGAAATCACCGCGCCGTCGCGCGTTAGGAAGATGCGCGTGGCGTAGTCCCCTTCGACGAGGGCGGCGGGCAGGCTGATTTGCGTGCGAAAGAGCGTTTGTGCATCGACTGCAACGTAATCCTCAAGCACTTGATATTGGCCTTCAGCGGTGCGGATCCGGATCAGCGCTTCGGTGAAGCTGTCGGCGTCGGTGACATCGCTGGGTGCCCCAACGGACCGGATCGCGCGCGGGATGGTGATGTGGTGGCGCAGGTCTTCGACATCGTTCAACACCTCAGCCCAAGGGCCTGAACTTGCGACCGCGTAAAAGGCCGGGGCGGAATCCACTTCGACCGCTTCGGTATTGACCCAAATGCCAAACCGGTTGGCCTTGCGCCGGACCAACACAGGCTCCATCGGGCCGGAGACTGTGACAATCACTTGCACCGGTGGGCCCTCTGGGATCGGCGCTTCGCGTTTGATCGCGCCGAAGATCAGAATGTCGGACCCGTTAAAGCTGGTGGTGATCGCAACGCGGGCCTTCGACAGGCCCAGCACAACCTCTTCGGCCGCAGCAGGCAGCGCCAGGAAACATAAAAGAGCCAGCAACACCCGCATCTTAATTCCCCGTCGCCGCGCCGAGCGAGTAAAGCTCGGATGGCATCAACAACAGGTCCAGGGCCAGTTTCCCGCAGACAGCCAAAACCAGCATCGCCAGCAAAATCCGCAACTGCTCGGCGCGCATCCGCGCCCCGATGCGCGTGCCGACCTGTGCCCCGATGACACCGCCGACCAGCAAGAGGACCGCAAGCATCACATCAACGGTATAGTTCGTGGTCGCATGCAAAAGGGTCGTGAACCCGGTGACGAAGATGATCTGAAAGAGCGATGTGCCAACGACCACTTTGGTGGGCATGCCCAAGAGGTAAATCATCGCAGGCACCATGATGAACCCACCGCCAACGCCCATGATCGCAGCCAAGATGCCCACGGCCACGCCCACGATCAGCGGCGGGATCACCGAGATATAGAGCCCCGAGACACGGAACCGCATCTTCAGCGGCAAGCCATGAATCCAGGTGTGTTTCTTGCGCGCGCTGACCCCGCCGCCTGCGCGCGTTTTGCGCAAGGCGTTCAGGCTTTCGACAAACATCAATCCGCCGATTATGCCCAGGAATACAACATAGCACAGGCGCACCAGCAAATCGACTTGGCCCAGGCTCTTCAGATAGTTGAACACCACAACGCCGAGGGCAGCACCGACAAGGCCGCCCACCAAGAGCACAGTGCCCATTTTGAGGTCTACGGTCTTACGCTTTAGATGCGCGAGGACGCCGGAAAAGGAAGACGCGACGATCTGGTTTGCCTCGGTCGCGACGGCCACGGCGGGCGGAATGCCGATGAAAAAGAGCAGCGGCGTCATAAGAAACCCGCCGCCAACGCCAAACATGCCCGACAAGATGCCCACCATGCCTCCGAGGCCCAAAAGGACGAAAGCGTTGACCGAAACTTCGGCGATGGGGAGGTAGATGAGCATGCCCCCTCCTGCGCCTCTTTGCAGGACAAATCAACTGCGACGCTGCCGCGCAGCATTCTGGACTTATCGAAGTTTTGGACTGGTCTGATTCAAGGGGCGCGGAGGAGCGTGGTCACGGTGCTGCCATAGCGCCGTTGGTCCAAAACTTCGAAGCCCGGCAAGGGCGTTTGCTCTGCATTTTCTTCCCAAACAATAACTGCTTGCGCCCCGCACCACCCCCCGGACTGCGCGGACGTCAAGGCGGCATCGCCCAGGGCTTTGCCGTAGGGTGGATCAAGGAAAATCAGGTCATGCGGGTGCTCTGCGGATCCAAGCCGCGTCGCGTCGCGACGCAGAACATGTACGCGGTCCTCGACGCGCAGCTTTTTGATATTCTCGGACAAAATGCGTTGGGCCACACGCCCGTTTTCAACAAACGTGACCGACGATGCCCCGCGCGACAGCGCCTCTAGCCCCAAGGCGCCCGTCCCGGCAAAAAGGTCCAAGACCCGCTTCCCCTCCCAATCGACATAGGCGTTGAGCACGTTGAAAAGGCTTTCGCGCACCCGGTCGGTCGTCGGGCGCAGATGGGCCGCCGCGTCGCCTTTGCCGACGGCAGTAAGGCTATGGCCGCGAAACGCTCCGGCGATGATCCTCACGCCTTCAACAGGGCCTTGAGGTCCGTGGCAGGGTCGGCGATGGCGTCCGCATCGGGAGACTTGCCAGCTTCGATCAGGCGCTTGCCGATCATGTAACCACGCGGGTCGTTCATCGCGTCCACGGCCAGAAGTTCTGCGTCGCGGTAGTACCAGAACGAGGCGGTCGCCCCGCCGCCGCGCCGCGGGATCACGCGCGTGTAGCCTGTGTTCAGGCCTGCGATTTGAAGTTTAACGTCGTACTGGTCGGACCAAAACCAGGGCCGCGCGACATATTCCACTGCGCCGCCAAGGATGTTCTGTGCGACCACTTCGGCCTGGTCGATGGCGTTCGGGACGCTTTCCAGGCGGATGCGTCCACCGCGATAGGGGAACGAGGCGCAGTCGCCTGCGGCCCAAATGCCCGCAACGTTGGTCTTGCCGAATGCGTCCGTTGCGATCCCATTGTCCAGCGCCACACCCGCTGCCTCGGCCAGGTCGGTCGCGGGGACAATGCCAACGCCTACAATCACAAAGTCGGTGTCTAGGACCGCACCGTCCGACAGATGCGCCTGGCGCACCGCGCCGTCGCCTGCAAGGTGATCCAGGCCGATCCCTTCGCGGATGTCAACGCCGTGCCCCTGATGTAACTCACGGAAATAGTTGCTGGTTTCGGGGGCGGCGACGCGCTGCAATATGCGGTCGGCCATCTCGACCAGGGTGACGTTCAACCCCTTCTTGGCGGCGACGGCTGCAGCCTCCAGCCCGATGTACCCGCCGCCCACGATCAGCACGCGCGCGCCGTCCACAAAATGAGGGGCCATCGCGTCCACATCCGCCAAATCGCGCACCGTGTAGACGCCCGCCAAATCGCCGCCAATGGCTGCGGGCAACCGGCGCGGCGCAGAGCCGGTGGTGAGAACCAGATCATCATAAGCGATGGTTTCGCCCGCCAGCGTCAGGGTCTTTGCCGTGCTGTCGATGCCCGTGACCGGCGCGCCCATGCGCAAGCTGATGGATTGCTCTTCGTAAAACCGCTGGGGCCGTAAATAGAGCCGCTCAAGCGCCATATCACCCAGCAAGTAGGCCTTTGACAGCGGTGGGCGCTGGTAGGGGGGAACAGGCTCCGCTCCGATCAGGGTCACATCGCCGTCAAACCCGGACGACCGCAGCTTGGCCGCGCACGACGCGCCCGCCTGGCCTGCGCCCACAATCACCACATGCGCCATTTCCGTTCACCTTTCCGCTGGTCGCCCACAAGGGTGGAGCCTATATCCACATCCAACAGAGTTCCAACGCAAAGAAAGGACGCGGGACATGGCACTGACTGAGGGAGACAGCCTTCCAGAGGCGACATTGATCCATATGGGCGCAGAAGGGCCCGAGGCGGTAGCCCTGGCCGAGCGTGTCGCCGACAAAAAGGTCGTGATCTTCGCGCTGCCGGGCGCCTATACCGGAACGTGCACAACGGCGCATGTGCCAAGCTTCATGCGGACCAAGGGCGACTTTGACGCCAAGGGTGTCGACGAGATCATCTGCGTGTCGGTCAACGATCCCTTCGTCATGGGCGCATGGGGCGCATCGACCGGCGCGACAGATGCGGGCTTGACCTTCCTCGCGGACCCAGAGGCGGCGTTCACAAAAGCCATGGGCATGGAGTTTTCCGCCCCGCCGGTTGGCCTTATTGACCGGTCCAAGCGCTATGCGATGGTGGTCGAAAACGGGACGATTAAGACCCTGCACATCGAAGAAAACCCAGGCGTTTGCGAGCTTTCCGGCGGCGAGGCGCTTCTGGAAACGCTCTGACGCGACGCGGTTTCGCGTCCCGCGCGCCGAAACCAATTTGCAACATATGTCGCCAAAACCGGGCATTGGCGCGCACTAGCGTCTATGCCCGTGTCGCTCGCATCTGTAACACTGCGGGCTAAGAAAAACAAAACGGCAGGTATTGAGGCATGACAGCGGGCTACTCCGGCACGTTCGTCATTTCGTGGGCGCAGACGGAAGTCGACGGCCTGGACGGCGCACCCTTAAACGCGTTGAGCGTTGGGGCGGCTTGGTCTTGGCGTGGCGATGCATTGCGCGTTGACGGGCCAAACAATCTGTTACGACTGGACGGGGCAGAGGGATCCGACGCAGTGCGCAAGCGTGCCGCGCGCATGGTCCAGCGCCTTGTGGGTCAAGCGCTTGATGGTAAGCGGCCTGACGAAGATGACACCGACGAGGCGTTGCCCGACCGCAGCTTTGTGGTGACCGATGGGGCGCAAAGCTATACGGTGACCCTGGTGCAGACAGGTCCCGGGCGCACGCCTTTGCTGATGTTTGCAGGCCAAATCCCGCCCCGCAACACCGAGCTTTGGGTCGTGCATCACATGCTTGACCTCACAGACCGCACGACAGAGCCGGATAAGAACGGGGTGATCTGCTTTACCCATGGCACGCGCGTGATGACACCGACGGGGCAACGGCTGATCGAGGATCTGCGGCCTGGCGATCTGGTGTCGACCAAGGACAGCGGTAGCCAGCCCATCGAATGGATTGGTGCGCGGCGCATGTCGGGGGCGCGGCTTTATGCGATGCCGTCCCTGCGGCCTGTTCGTATTCGCACCGGTGCGCTGGGCATTGAACGCCCGGAAGAAGAACTCTTGGTGTCGCCCGAGCACCGCATGCTGATCGAGGGCGAAGTTGCGCGTAGCCTATTTAACTGCCCGGAAGTGTTGGTGAAGGCGCAGGATCTTGTGAACGGCGACACGGTCGCGGTTGATCTCAACGTACGTGAAGTCACCTATGTGCACCTCCTTTTTGAAAAGCACCAAGTACTCTGGGCCAACGGGGTCGAAACCGAGAGCTTTCATCCCGCGAGTGCCTCGTTCTCGACCCTGTCAGAGCGGGACCGTGCGGAGCTGCTGCGAATTTATCCTGAGCTGAAGAATGACCCGCACACCTATGGCGGGTTTGCGCGCCGAAACCTAAGCCGGTCGGAGGCTGCGCTTCTGACCCACGCGGCCTGAGCCTCTGTTGCGCCGCGCAACAATCCGTTAGGCAGACAGGCATGATGCTGACTGTGCAAGACCTGGCCGTGGCCCGCGGCGGCGTGCCGCTTTTGGCGGGGCTGTCCTTTGCGGTTTCGGCAGGCGAAGCGCTGGTGATCCGGGGGCCGAACGGGGCCGGAAAGACCACCCTTCTGCGCAGTTTGGCGGGTCTCCAGCCGCCGCTGGCGGGCCAGATCATCTGTGACGAGGATGCTATTGCCTATGCCGCGCATGCCGACGGGCTGAAGGCGATGCTGACCTTGGAAGAGAACCTGCAGTTCTGGGCGCAGATCTTCGGCACGCGCAACATCTCTGCGGCCATGGCCGCTTTTGATCTGGAGGGGCTGCGGCACCGTCTGGCAGGGACATTGTCGGCGGGCCAAAAACGACGCCTTGGGTTGGCCCGGCTTTTGGTGACCGGACGGCCCCTATGGGTGATGGACGAACCCACCGTGTCATTGGACGGAACGGCTGTCGCGCAGTTTGCCGCCGCAGTTGAGGCGCACCGGCAACAGGGCGGCGCTGCGATCATCGCCACGCATATCGAGCTGGGCCTTGAAAATGCTGCGACGCTGGACGTGGCCCCCTTCAAAGCCCAGATCACCGAAGCTGCCGCCAGTGACGAGGCCTTCTTGTGAGCGCGCTTTTGATCCGCGATCTGCGCCTTGCGATCCGCGCGGGCGGGGGGTTTGGCTTGGGCCTTGCCTTCTTTCTGATCGTCGTGATCCTTGTCCCCTTCAGTGTGGGCCCATCGCCAGAGCTTTTGAGCCGCATCGCTATCGGGGTGCTGTGGCTTGGGGCGCTTTTGGCGTGCCTTTTGTCTCTTGACCGTTTGCTCGCTTTGGATTGGGAGGATGGCACGCTGGAGCTCTTGGCCACCGCGCCCCTGCCGCTGGAAGCGCTTCTGAGCGTGAAGGCGCTGGCGCATTGGCTGACCACGGGTTTGCCATTGGTCATCGCCGCTCCTGCCTTTGGTGTGCTCCTCAGCCTGCCGCCCGGTGGGTACGGGTGGCTTGTCGTCGCACTGCTGACGGGAACACCGGCCCTCTCCGTCATCGGCACGTTTGGCGCGGCACTTACCGTAGGGCTCAAGCGCGGCGGGCTTTTGTTATCGGTCTTGGTTCTGCCGCTTTATGTCCCCACACTGATCTTTGGCGCCGAGGTGGCGCGGCGCGGGCTCGACGGCCAGCCGGTCCAAACGCCGCTGCTGATGCTCGCAGGGATCACCTGCGGCGTTGTGGCGCTGATGCCGTTTGCCTCTGCCGCTGTGCTGCGGATGAATTTAAGGTGAAGCAATTGAGCCATCCGCACCAAAGGGTTACATAGCAGTCCATGGCCTCGCTTTGGGAATACGCAAATCCGGTGAAGTTCTTGGCGTTGAGCCAGAGGATCCTGCCCGCCTGCTGGATTCTGGCCGGGCTGTGCCTGGGCGCGGGGTTGATCTGGGGCTTTTTCTTTACGCCCGACGATTTCCGTCAAGGCTCGACCGTGAAGATCATCTATCTGCATGTGCCATCCGCGCTGATGGCGATCAATGCGTGGCTGATGATGCTGGTGGCCTCGCTGATCTGGCTGGTGCGCCGCCACCACGTCAGCGCGCTGGCTGCGAAGGCCGCGGCACCGGTGGGCCTGACGATGACACTCATTGCGCTCTTTACCGGGGCGGTTTGGGGGCAGCCGATGTGGGGCACATGGTGGGTCTGGGACCCGCGTCTGACATCGTTTCTGATCCTGTTTCTCTTCTATGTCGGCTATATCGCCCTTTGGGCGGCCATCGAGGACCCAGACACCGCCGCTGATCTGACATCGGTCTTATGCATGGTCGGTTCGGTCTTTGCGGTTCTGTCACGCTATGCGGTCCTGTTTTGGAACCAAGGCTTGCACCAAGGTGCCTCACTCAGCCTTGATGAGGAGAAAAACGTGGCAGACGTGTTCTATCAACCGCTCCTTTTGTCCATCGCGGGCTTTGTCTTGCTCTTTCTGGCGCTTGTTCTGTACCGCACCGGGACCGAGATCCGGTTGCGCCGCGCCCAAGCCCTTATCCGGCGGAGTGCGGCCCATGCCTGATCTTGGAAAATATGCGGTCTGGGTGCTGTCGGCCTATGGTGTGTCACTGTTGTTGCTTGCGGGTCTTGTCGTCACCACAGTTTGGACGGGGCGCCGTGTGCGGGCGGAATTGGACGCGGTAGAGGCGGACCGCGAGGCGCGCGATGAAGCTTAACCCGCTGATGCTCGCCCCGCCGATTGCTTTTGTGGCCTTCGCCGTTGTGGCCGCCGTCGGCATGTATCGCGAGGATCCCGATGGCTTACCTTCCGCGCGCGAAGGCCAGGTGGTGCCGCCGATGACGCTGTCCGAACTGCCGGGCAAGGCGATGTTTTCTGTGGAAGACCTCAAAGATGGCCAAGTGAAGTTGGTGAACTACTGGGCCAGTTGGTGCGCGCCGTGTCGGGCCGAGCATCCGACTTTCACCGCGCTCGCTGAAGAGGGTGTGCCGATTTATGGCGTGAATTACAAAGACCGCACCGCCGACGCGCTTGGGTTCTTGGAAGAACTGGGCGATCCCTATGTGGCGACGGCGGCCGATCAAGAGGGGCGCACGGGCCTTGACTGGGGTCTTTACGGGGTGCCGGAGACCTATGTGGTCGATGGCGACGGCGTGATCGTGCTGCGCTTTGCGGGCCCTGTCACGCAGCGCGTTTTGCGCGAGACTTTGCGCCCGGCCATGGAAAAAGCCGCGCAATAGTCGCGCTTGTTAGGCTGCGTCCATCATATGGGTCGCGATCTTGTGCCCGATCATCATCGAAGGGGCGTTGATATTGCCGTTGGTGATGCGCGGGATCAGTGAGGCATCGGCCACGCGCAGACCCTCAACGCCCATGACGCGGCCTTCTGCATCGCAAACCGTCCCCATGGCTGCCGTGCCGCAGGGGTGGT
>CAWUIP010000059.1:0-20242 GCA_963922415.1 uncultured Aliishimia sp.
TCGAAGGCATGGTCGATGGGCTCAACGACCACCGCATCGACGACATTGGCGAGTTTTTCTCGAGCGGCTTCCGCTGGATGGGCAATCAGGGCTGCGGCACAAAGACTGGCTTGTCGGAGTTCCAGCAAAACTGGCAGCGCCCGTTTCAGGCTGCATTCTCGGACAAAGTCTGTGTCGACGAAGCACGGCTTTACATGGGCGAATGGGCGGCAGCGTTTGGGCGGCAAGAGGCCACACATTCGGGCACCTTCATGGGTGTGGCGCCGACAGGCAAACGCGTCGAGATCCGCTATATGGATTTTTGGAAGGTCGAGGACGGCAAAATTACCGACAATTGGGTGATGGTCGATTTCCCACATGTGCTCGCCCAGTTGGGTGTCGACGTGTTCCAGGGCGAAGGCTGGGAAGCCTTTGATCGCGGCGAAAAGACGCCGCCAAGCCCATGATGGCCACTACCAGCGACGGCTGGCAAGCCTCTGCGGAGGCGTGGATCGCTCATATTGGCGATGCCGGCGACCGTGGGCGGGCCGATGTTTTGGACCGTCCCATGATGGACGCTGTCACGGCAAGTGGTGCGAAAACCGCGCTGGATGTGGGCTGTGGGGAAGGACGGTTTTGCCGCATGATGGCGGCAGCGGGGCTCTCGCCCATCGGCATTGACCCAACTCCGCAGCTGATTGCCACCGCCAAAGCGCGCGATCCTGGTGGTCACTACCTGGACGCCAGCGCCGAGGACTTGCCATTTGAGGCAGAGCAATTTGACCTCGTCGTCAGCTACCTGACACTGATCGATATCCCAGACTTCCGCACCGGCATTTCCGAGATGGCCCGTGTTTTGGCCCCAGGCGGCACGCTTTTGGCGGCCAACCTCAACCCCTTCGTCACGGCGATGCCCAAAGGCTGGCCCGAGGACCAAAGCGCCTGGGTCAAGGACGGCCCGCATGCGCCCTACTATGCGGTCACCGACTACATGGAAGAGCGCGCGGCCTGGACCGCCTGGAGTGGCATCCGCATTCTCAATCACCACCGTCCCCTTTCGGCCTATATGTCGGCCTTTCTGGGCGCGGGCCTCTGTCTGACGCGTTACGACGAACCGGCCTACCACGGAGACGACCCAGACGCCGCGGCCAAATATGCGCGTGTCCCCTGGTTCAATTTGATGGTCTGGCAAAAGCCAAAAGGGAGTGTCGCGCTGTGATGCTCTCTTTCGAACTCAAGGTCTCGACATGACGTTGAGCGCCCTCAAAAGCGCGGTGCACGCCTTTGCCCGTGCGCAAGCTGTCCCAGGCGACCCAAGTCAGGCGGTCGAGACGCTCTTTGCGCGAGATGCGCAGATCGACGTTGTGCATCCTTTCAACCGGCTCGACCGCGAGGCTTACCTGACGCAGTTTTTAGGCGGGCTCGCCCAGAGTTTCGACGGGCTGCACCGGCGCGATGACATCTTGATGGGGGGGCACTACGAAGGCGGCGCGTGGGTCTCCACCCATGGGAACTATGTTGGCGCGTTCTCCAGCGACTGGTTGGGGTTAAAGCCAAGCGGTCGGCTGGAATTCTTGCGGTTTGGCGAGTTTTTCCGCTTTGAAGACGGGCGGGTGGTCGAGGCGATTGTCTTCCTCGACATCCCGCAACTGATGATTGCCACGGACCAGTGGCCAATCAAAGACAGCCCGGGCCGTGACCGGGGCTACACCGGCTTCATCCCAGGACCCGCAACGCAGGATGGTCTACTGCTGCACGAGGCATCGGCTGACGTGTCCGAAACCTCATACCGCATGGTCACGGATATGCTTGCAGGCCTCGCCACGAAGGATGAGGCCTGGCGACCCTACTGGCATCCCGCAATGATGTGGTACGGTCCAGCGGCGTTCGGGTCGTTCACCGGGCTTGAGGCCTTCGCGGGGTTTCAGGTCCCGTTCGAGAATGCCTTTGAGCTTTGGTCCGGCGGTTCTGCGGGCAACGGCGTGACCAAACATTTCACCCGCTTTGGCGATGGCACTTACGTTTGCTCAGGTGGTTGGCCGTCGCTCATGTGTATCCGCAAAGCGCCGTTCTTGGACCAGCCGTCACAGGGCGAAACCCTGCTGATGCGCGTTTGCGACTGGTGGCGGCGCGAGGGTGATCTTTTGATGGAAAATTGGGTCATGGTCGATGTTCCAGATGCCCTTTTGCAGATGGGTTTCGACCTTTTTGAAGGACATCATGCGGTGCCGCCAGGACCGCGCGCGGCCCCGGGCTCAAGCGCCCCTAACACAGTGTAGCAGAAAGGAAGCGCAGGGCGAGCGGCCCGGCGCAAGAGAGGTAAAGATGGCCATTCACTATCTGAAAACGGCAAAGTCCGAAGCAGAACGCAAGGAAGATGACGACAAGACGCGCGCAGTCGTGGAAAGCACGCTCGCCGATATCGAGACACGCGGGGATGCGGCGGTGCGGGATCTGTCGCAAAAGTTCGATGGCTACGCGCCGGAAAGCTTCCGCCTGAACCCCTCCGAGATTGAAGCAGCCATGCAGAAGGTCTCGACCCGCGATATGGACGACATCAAGTATGCGCAGGTGCAAATCCGCCGCTTTGCCGAAGCGCAGCGCGCCTCGATGACCGATATCGAAGTGGAGACGATCCCCGGCGTGATCCTGGGTCACAAGAATATCCCGGTCCAATCGGTGGGCTGCTATGTGCCGGGCGGCAAGTTCCCAATGGTCGCCTCGGCCCACATGTCCGTCCTGACCGCCAATGTCGCCGGTGTGCCGCGCATTGTGGCCTCGGCCCCGCCCGTAGACGGCGCGCCGCACCCTGCCATTGTGGCGGCGATGCATATGGGCGGCGCGCATGAGATCTACGTGCTGGGCGGCATCCAAGCCGTGGGTGCGATGGCCATCGGGACCGAGACGATTGAGCCTGTGCATATGCTCGTGGGACCCGGCAACGCCTTTGTGGCCGAAGCCAAGCGTCAGCTTTTTGGCCGTGTGGGCATCGACCTTTTTGCAGGCCCGACCGAGACGATGGTGATCGCTGATGAAACGGTGGATGCCGAGATGTGCGCCACCGACCTTCTGGGGCAGGCGGAACATGGCTATAACTCGCCCGCCGTGTTGCTGACCAATTCGCGCAAATTGGCCGAAGAGACGCTGACCGAGATTGACCGTATCCTTGATATCTTGCCCACAGCCGAGACCGCGCGCACGTCGTGGCAGGACTACGGCGAGGTGATCCTGTGCGACACGTATGACGAGATGCTGACCGTGGCCGACGACATCGCCAGCGAGCACGTGCAGGTCATGACCGACCGCGACGACTGGTTCTTGGAGAACATGACCTGCTACGGTGCGCTGTTCCTGGGTCCTCGCACCAATGTGGCCAATGGCGACAAGGTGATCGGCACCAACCACACCCTGCCCACCAAGAAGGCGGGGCGGTATACTGGCGGTCTCTGGGTCGGCAAGTTCCTGAAAACGCACAGCTACCAAAAGGTCCTCACAGACGCAGCCGCCGCCGAAGTGGGCGCCTACGGCTCCCGGCTTTGCATGCTCGAAGGCTTCGTGGGCCACGCCGAACAATGCAACATCCGCGTCCGCCGCTACGGCGGTAAAAACGTCCCCTACGGCACGGCAGCGGAGTGAACCATGTTGGACTGGCCTGCGCCTGAAACTTGGATGACGCCGGTCGCGGATTGGTTCGCGGCCGTATTGCCGCGTGCGCCGAACGAGTATGGCGATGGCTGGGAAGACTATGCAGTGTCTGCGCACGAAATGGGCTGCATGGCGCTTGTACGCCTGGGGCGTGCAAAGGAAGAGGAGTGGGGCTGTTCTGCTGTGCGCCCGCCAAGACCGCCCGAAGTTACGCCGCGATGGGACGATATCTGCGCAGCCGTATTGGGTGTGATAGCGCAGCGCCGCTGGATCCAATTCCATCTCGCAGATGGGTCTGCCAGTGTCCCGCCACTCGGGATAGGCGTGGTCGCTGTTCGGGTCGTCTCCCCTGTGCCACCGCAGACGCCGCCCCCGAATGTCACGGCTGGAGTTGGCTTGGGTCCAGCATTGGTGGCGGATCAAGCACTAGACATCTTAGCTACTTTGGGCTTGGTCGACGACGACGCATGGACCGCGCGCGCAGAGTTCGTTTTGTGGCGCGAGGTGCCGCACGCGTGGGACTTAGAGGTCACAACGGATGACCGATTTGTTGCGGCAACCGAGCTCTGTCTGGCCTCAATGCCGGAAGAGGTCGGCGCTGCGTTGGAGGAGTTGGTCCATGTGTCCGCTGCCGACATCGAAGACAAGATCGACTGGCACGAGGGCCAGCGCGACAACATGGGTGACAGATGGCGTCCGCTGGACCCAGAGCGTGCAAAGAAAAGCGTGCTGTCGGTGAAGCGCTATCGTATGGACAACATCTTTTACGAAGGGTGGCGGCTGCAGGACGGGTGGTTGAGCGCAGACGATAAACGCGCGGCGCTTTTCATCTTTCACGATCCTTTGGCGCACCGCATGCGCAAAGCCGTTGTGGCACGCATGTTCCCGAACTCGGACATGGCGAAAGAGGACGCAGCATAATGGATATTGCAGCCGCAAAGGATCTTGCCCGCAGGTATTGGGCGGCCTCGGATGCGGGGGATGTGGTGGCGGTGTCTGGGATGCTGTCTGCCGACCTCACATGGGATGGGCCGTGGCCTTGTCCGCCCTGCACCACGCCGTCGCAGGTGGCCGAGGTTTGGGTGACGCCGCTGGCACGCGCCTTTCCGCAGATGCGGCGGCGGTATCATATCTTGATGGCAGGTCTTTCGTCGGGGCGGGCGGATGGTGGTCCCGATGGTCGGCTTTGGGTCGGGGCGACGGGCACGCTTGACGGCGTCGCGCAGGAGGATGTCTTTGGCATTCCGCGCACCGATGCGCCGCTCTCTTTGCGCTGGGGGGAGTTCTTGCGGATCGATGAGGCGGGCCGCATCGCCGAGATCCAGGTGCTGATCGACTTTGTTGACTGGTTCGAACAGATCGGGCGGCCTGTGTTGCCGCCAAGCCGGGGCGTGCCCGGTGTTTGGCCCGCTGCCACCGCCTTTGACGCGGTGATGTCCGGCCCCGTTGATGCCGACACGACCGAAGCCAGCTTGCAGCTTGGTCGTGACCTGATCTTTGGTGGGCTCAACACGTTTGACAAAGCGGACCTGGCCAGCATGGGCATGCGCCGCTTTTTCCACCCAAATCTCAAATGGTATGGGCCCGGCGGCATTGGAGCGTGCCTGAGCCTTGAAGAATTTGAGGTGCTTCACCAAAAGCCGTGGCTTGACGCGTTTCCAGACCGCAAGGTGCAAGATCTGCCATCGCTGTTCGCTGAAGGACGGATGGTTGCGGGGTCAGGCCCCGCGGGCGTTTTGTCGACGCATACTGGCACCTTTCGCGATGTACCGGCCTCGGGCAATCGGCTTGAGGTCTCGGGGCTCGATTTCTGGCTGCGGACCGGCGATGTCTTCACCGAAAACTGGGTCTTTGTCGACATGGTCAAAATGTTCGGTCAAATGGGGGTCGATTTAATGGACCGAATGAGGACGGCACGATGACTTTGCCCAAGACCCCAAGCTTTGACCTAAGCGGCAAGCGCGCGCTTGTAACTGGAGGTGCCACAGGCATCGGTCTTGGATGTTCGGTCGCGCTGGCAGAGGCCGGTGCAGAGGTCGTCATCGCGTCCCGCCGCGCGGAGACGGTGGAAGGCGCGGCAGAGGCCCTGCGCGCCGAAGGGATGAAGGCCGAGGGTCTCGCCTTGGATATTACGGATGTTGACGCCGTGGGTGCGGTCTTCGCCACACCTTACGACATTGTGGTGAACTCGGCAGGGCTGGCCCGGCATGGGCTTTCGGTGGAGACGAAAGAAGACGATTTCGATGCGGTCGTGGGGATCAACCTGAAAGGCGCTTACTTTTTGTCGGCCTGCGCCGGCAAGGCCTTGATGGAGGCCGGGCGCCCGGGCTCGATCATCCACATCTCAAGCCAGATGGGCCATGTGGGCGGGCAAGAGCGCGCGGTGTACTGCGCGACCAAGCACGGCGTGGAGGGCATGGTCAAAGCGATGGCCATCGAGTGGGGCAAATCTTCCGTACGGATCAACACGATCTGCCCGACCTTCGTCAAAACGCCACTGACCGAACAGACGTTCGCGCGCCCAGAAATGGTCGAATGGGTGCTCTCTAAGATCAAACTGCCGCGATTGGGCGAGGTCGAAGACATCATGGGTGCCGTTTTGTACCTCGCCTCGGATGCGTCTGCGATGGTGACGGGCACGTCTCTGTTGATCGACGGCGGGTGGACCGCCGATTGACGCGCCACGGCCACATATCCAGGCGGCGTGGCCCGGCAAGGGCGCCGCAGCGCAGGAGTGTCGGATGGACAAGGTGACCTCCTTCGAAGTGGCCGCCCGCGCGGGCGTGTCGCGCTCGGCCGTCAGCCGTGTCTTTACGCCCGGCGCGTCTGTCAGCCGCGCGATGGAGGCGAAGGTGCGCCAGGCGGCCGAGGAGTTGGGCTATCGCCCCAATGTCCTGGCGCGGGCCATGAAAGCGGGGCAGTCGAAGATCGTGGGACTGTTGGTGGCCTATCTGGAAAACCAGTTCTACCCGGACGCGATCGAGAAGATATCGCGCGGGCTTCAGGCCGAAGGCTATCACGCTTTGGTCTTTTTGGCTGCAAACACCGCGCCCGAAGCGGATCAAGTCGTGGCGGAGCTGCTGGACTACCAGGTTGATGCGATCATTGGTGCGTCCGTGTCACTGTCAAACGATCTGACGCAACGCTGCGAGGCCGTTGGTGTGCCGGTCATCTTGTTTAACCGCCGCCAGGACGGGTCAGATCTCTCTTCCGTCACCTCCAATAACTTTGAAGGCGGGCAAGAGCTTGCCAAGTTTCTATGCGCAGGACCACACGAGCGGATTGCGTACATGGCGGGGTGGGACGGCGCGTCGACGCAGCGGGATCGGGAGGCTGGCTTCCGCGCAGGGCTTGCGAAGGCCGGTGCAACACTCTTTGCACGGGGCGCCGGAGACTTTCACGTGGAAACCGTGAAGGCGGCCACACGGCGCATGTTTGCTGACCGCACGCGGCCTGATGCGATCTTCGTTGCAAATGACCACATGGCCTTTGCGGTGATGGATGTGTTGCGTTTTGAGCTTGGGTTAAGTGTGCCGGGCGATGTCTCTGTCGTGGGATATGACGACGTGCCTGTCGCCGCTTGGCCGACTTACGACCTCACAACAGTGCGGCAACCATCTCAGCGTATGGCGGATGCCTGCGTTGGGGTTGCTATTGACCGGATCAAGTCTCCGGGCGCGCCCGCACAACAGATTGAATTGACTGGCGAACTCAAGGTGCGCGGCTCGGCGCGCGTGCCGGAAGGATGGAAGTGATGAAGGGCTTTTCGAACCGCTGGAAGGATTTTCCGGACTACATCATCGGGATCACCAAAGAGATTTGGGAAGATCGCGGTGTTGGCACGCTAAACCACTACTATGCGCCGGACATCCCTGTGCGCTCGCCCATGGGTATCCAGCGCGGCAATCAAGAGGTCATCGCCTCTACCATGGCGACCATCAATGAGTTCCCAGATCGGGAGCTGTTGGGCGAGGATGTGATCTGGTCTGGCAATGACGAGGATGGGTTTCTCAGCTCTCACCGGCTCTTGACCAAAGCAACGCACACCCGGGATGGGGCGTTTGGCCGGGCGTCAGGTAAGTCTTGGGTCGTGCGCGTCATCGCGGATTGCGCGGCGCGCGACAACACGATCTATGACGAGTGGCTGGTGCGCGACTACGGCGGCATCGTGCGGCAGCTGGGCATGACGCCGCGCGATTTCGCGCAAAGTATGATCGCGTCAGAGGGCGGGCCAACAGATGCCAAACCTGTTTTTCTGCCCGAGGCTGACGTCGACGGCGGATACAACGGGCGCGGCAATGACAACGCATGGGGCGCGCGCTATGCCGATCTGCTGACGCGGATCATGGCAGCGGACTTCAATACGATCCATCACGACTATGACCGTGCGGTCATCGGCGAATATGCCGGTGCACACACGGCCTTTGGCCGCGAAGGGGCGCTTGAGTTCTGGGTCGGCCTGCGGTCCTCCTTCCCAAGCGCGAAGTTTGAGATCCACCACCAAATCGGCATGGACGCCGATATGCTGTCGCCGCGCGCAGCGATCCGTTGGTCTCTGGACGGCACGCATGATGGGTGGGGCAGCTTCGGCAAACCGACGGGCGCACGCGTCCATGTCTTTGGCATGTGTCACGCAGAATTTGGCCCCTATGGCCCAGACGGTGTGGGCCTGCGCCGCGAGTTTGCGCTTTATGACGAGATCGCGATCTGGAAGCAGATCCTGATGCATCAGGGCTAGGCCATGGCGAAGGGGCAAGAACACATCAGCGTGACATTCATGTCAGCAGCGGTGACGACGGCCGCGGAAGGTCCCATGTCTGGAGTGCCTGCCTATCAGTTGGTAGGTTTTTTCTAAGGATCTCACCCATGGAAAATTACGCAGACTTGATGTTCACCCCCGTCGTTGCCGCCGAACAAGAAAAGGACGGCACACGCGAGAAATACGCGGCGATGTATCCCAAACGAACGCAGGAGGGGTTTAGCGCGGACGATATCGCGTTTCTGGAAAGCCGCGACACGCTCTTCATGGCATCGGTGTCGGAAACCGGCTGGCCCTATGTACAGCATCGTGGTGGTCCCCGCGGGTTCCTGAAGGCGTTGGGGCCGACGACGTTGGGGTTCGCTGATTACCGTGGCAACCGGCAGTACATCTCGAAAGGAAACCTGACGGCGGATGATCGCGTCTCGCTCTTTGCCATCGATTACCCACGCAAGGCGCGGCTAAAACTGCAGGGCCATGCCAAGATCATAGACGCGGCAGACGATCCTGCACTCGCAGAAGAGTTAGCCGTTGAGGGGCAAGGACGCATTGAACGCCTGATCATTATCGAGGTCGTTGCAATGGACTGGAACTGTCCGCAATTCATCACACCGCGCTTTAACACGGATGAAATCGCGCAGCTTGTGGCACCAGAGTTCGAGAAACTTCAGGCCCGGATTTCCGAATTGGAAGCCGAGAACGCAACTTTGAGGGCCGGATAGGTGGATATCTACCGGGCTGCAGAACGCCTTATGGGCATGTCGGACGCAGATTGGCGCCGGCATGCGAATCCGTGGAGCGTCTGGACCCGGTTCACCTGTTTGCCGCTGATTGTCCTGGCGATCTGGAGCCGCACGTGGATTGGCGGTTGGTCCTTGCTGTTTTTGGCGTTGGCGTTGTTCTGGACGTGGGCCAACCCACGGGCGTTTCATGCTCCGCGCGACTACGGCTCTTGGGCGTCGCGGGCAACATTGGGGGAGCGGGTGTTTTTGGCGCGCGACCGATATGGCGTGCCAGCGCATCACGCGCGCACAGCGCATGTTCTGACCGGCCTGAGTGCCATCGGTGTACTGCCTTTGATATATGGACTGATTGCCCTGGACCTGGGCGCGACGATCGGCGGCCTGATCGCTGTCGTTTTGCCCAAGGTTTGGTTTTGTGACCGCATGGTTTGGCTTCATGCCGAATTAACGAATACGACCCCGGCAGATCGCTTGCCGGATCCCCGGATGCCACCTGAAAGGAGACCCCAATGACACCCGCCGAGATGGACGCCCGCATTGTGCGCTATGGCGATCTCAAACCATGCAAAACTGCCTTCATCGACGCGCATACGCCAGGATCGGACCAAAAGGAAAACTTTACGATCATCGGTGGCGGTGTGAGTGAGAGCCCCGATCAACACGTCCATATCGCGCTGCCGCATGGGTTCAACATCGGCGCGGCGGGCCAGCCGCCGAAGTGCCGCAACTCCTTGCACAGCCACCGCACGGCAGAGGTGTTCTTTGTCCTTTCCGGGCGGTGGCGCTTCTTCTGGGGGCGTTGGGGCGACGCGGGCGAGGTCGTTCTGGAGCCGGGCGATATCTTCAACATCCCCACGGGGATTTTCCGGGGCTTTGAAAACATTGGCCAAGACTACGGGATGATCATGGCGATCCTGGGCGGCGACGATGCGGGTGGCGGCGTGATCTGGGCGCCGCAGGTGATCGAGGATGCCGCTGATCATGGGCTCGTCCTGTCGGAAAAGGGACGCCTTTATGACACCAAGCGCGGCGAGGTCTTGCCAGAAGGCGAAGCACCTATGCCGCTGTTGACCGATGTAGAACTCGCAGCGTTTCCCGAACCGACAACGGCCGATGTCGTGCCCAACTATGTGGCCCGATACTGGGATATGGTGGCGTTGGGCGACAAGACCCCTGCGCCCGTGATCGGCGAGAACGCCATGTTGAAGGACAAACCCGGCTTCGAGGTTGCCTTGGTCACGCGCGGCTCTGCCTCGACAGAGCGCCACAGCCACGATCTCCCGTCTGTCCTGATGCCTGTGACGGGGCATTGGCGGGTTGAATGGGATGGCGGCGAAACCACGCTGGCCCCGGGCGACACGATGAGCGTGCCCGAAGGTCTCAGCCACTCCGCTTATCCGTCGATGACCGGCGACGCGGCCCTTTATCACATCGTCGGAACCGGCGATCCTGCAGGGGCCACATGGGCTGGCTAATCCCCATTCTAGCGGCTGCGGTCCTTTGGCCGTTGGCGGCGGTGGCCGAGTGGCAGGCCACCACGCGCGACGATGGCGCGCTCTTTTACGGCAATGTCGCGTCCGAGGGGCGCTTTTTGAACCTGCGCTGCGTTGGCCTTTCGCGTGGTGGGCGTAACCCGGTTGAGCTGGAGGTGCATGAGGTCGGCACCACGCCGATCTATGGCCTCCGGCTTGAGATCGAAACGCCGGTCCTCGCCTTTGTCGACGAAAACGCGCAACGCACCGATGTGGCGGTCTGGATCGATGGGACCGGGTACCAATTGCCGACGGTCTATTGGAACATCCTCGACGGCAACTGGAACACAAACCTGCAACTGACCGATCCCCTAATCGCGGCAATGCGCGGCGGGCGGGATCTGATCTTTGGCCCGGTTTCGGGGCCGCAGTTTCGGTTTTCCACTGCCGGGCTCGGGACGGCGCTGGACGCGGTCACGCGCTACTGCGTGTCCGAATATCAGCGGCTGGGCCATCCCGTCCCGGCAACGCTTTCGGCCTATGCGGCCCCGGCGCAAGTCGGCACATCGCTGGAGACCGCCATCGGGGCAGATATCGCGAAGGCCTGCCCGACCGGGGCCACCACCGCGCCGGGCCATATCCTGAGCGGGCAAATCGACCACGATGACCAGCCGGATTTTGTCCTGGATTGGGGCGCCGTGACGTGCAATGCGCCGCCAACGCGCCCCTTTTGCGGCGCTTCGATGTGCGGGGCGGATGTCTACCTCAGCAGCCGTTACCGCACACAAGGCCGGGCCGAGGTCTTGCTGGCCTTGGGCGTGCGCCTGATCCCGTTGTCCAACGGGTTTCAGGGCATCGAACTGGGGGGCTCGCTGAGCACATGCAACAGCGCGGGCAAAGGGTCGAGCGGATGCGTCTTCGTGTGGTATTGGTCCGGCACAGATTTGGCGCGGTTGCCCTGATGGCTAGACCGCGCGCATAGGAGACTTGGATGAGCGATCCATCCCAAACCCAAGATATTTACGAACGCTTCGCCAGCCAGTACGACACGTCTCGGTCCCGCGCGCTGTTTGAAGCGCGCTGGCTTGCGCGCTTTGCAGCCGCACTGCCGCAGGGCGGGCGCGTCTTGGACTTGGGTTGCGGCGCGGGCGAGCCGATTGCGCGTTGGTTCATGGCCGAAGGCTTCCGCGTCACGGGCGTGGATTTCGCGCAAGCCATGCTCGACATTGCGCGCACGCGCTGGCCCGAGGGTGACTGGCGGCATGGCGATATGCGGGCGCTCCAACTTGACGAGACCTTCGACGGGGTCATTGCTTGGAACAGTTTCTTTCATCTGACGCCAAATGAGCAACGCCAAAGTCTGCCCGATATGGCCGAACACTTAAGACCTGGCGGGGTGATGATGGTAACTGTCGGGCAAAGTGAAGGCTCAGTCGCGGGGACGGTTGCAAGCCAAACTGTCTATCACGCCAGCCTGTCGCCTGCCGAGTACGTCACGATTTTGGAGGCCAATGGCCTGCGCCTGACCGGCTTTCTGGCCGAAGACCCCGAGTGCGCGAGCCACACCGTTTTGATGGCACGAAAGGATGCGAGATGACGCCAGTTTTTGACGGCCACAACGATGTTCTGTCCCGGCTGTGGCGCGCAGGGGGTGACCCGGTCGCGACGTTTCAAGACACTGCAGGCCACATCAACGCAAGCGCCTGCAAGGCGGGCGGCTTTGCGGGCGGGTTCTTTGCCATCTATGCGCCCGCGCAGCGACAGCGCACGGATATGAGCCTCTTTGAAGACGGACAATTGGAAGAGCCTTTGCCCGACGCGCTTGATCCCGGCTGGGCCCTGACCGCGACGATGGCACAAGCCGGGGTGGCGCGCCGCCTTGCCGATGCGGGGCATCTCAACATCGTCACGTCTGGTGCGGCCCTGCGCGACACGTTTCAAGGCGAAGCGCTCACCTGCATCCTGCATTTGGAAGGCGCGGACGGGCTCGACGAAGATCTCTTGGCGTTGGATGCGCTTTACGCGGCGGGCCTTCGGTCGCTTGGGCCGGTCTGGTCGCGCCCCAATCGGTTCGCCCATGGCGTCCCCTTTGCGCACAAACGCACTGGCGATACCGGGCCTGGCCTGACCGAGGACGGTCACCGCCTGGTGCGCCGTTGCGCCGAATTGGGGATCCTCTTGGATGTGTCGCATATCACCGAGGCCGGATTTTGGGACATCGCGAAGCTGGGTCTGCCCGTCGTCGCCACCCATTCCAATGCCTGGTCGCTGTGCCAGTCCTCGCGCAACCTGACCGCAGAGCAGTTGCACGCGATCGGCGACAGCGGTGGCATGGTGGGGCTGAACTTTGAGCCTGCCTTTCTCAGTGAAACCGGATGGCAAACGGGCCAGGCAAGCCTCGACGATGCCATTGCCCAACTTGATGCGCTAATCGCCGCTGTGGGTGAAGATCACGTGGCCCTTGGGTCGGACTTCGACGGCGCGCGGCTGCCTCAGGGCATGGCCTCGGCCGCTGATCTGCCCGTCCTGGTTGGCGCGATGGACCGCGCGGGCTTTGGGGCGGAGCTGATCTCAAAAATTTGCCACGGCAATTGGCTGCGGTTCCTGGCGGCACATCTGGACAGCCGCCCCCCGGCCTGACTTGCGAGCGGCCTACAACAAACGTCTAGCGATCCGAATAACAAAAAGTTGAGGGACATCATGACCATTCTAACAACCCATGTCGGTAGCCTTCCGCGCAGCCAAGAGGTGGTCGATTTCATCTTTGCGCGCGAAAATGAAACCCCGTTCGAGCAAGCCGCCTTTGATGCGGCGATGACTCAAGCGGTGGACGAAACCGTGCGCCGGCAGGTGGAGGCTGGCGTGGACATTGTCAGCGACGGCGAGACGTCGAAGATTTCCTACGCCACGTACGTCAAAGACCGCTACACCGGCTTTTCAGGCGACAGCCCGCGCAATGCGCCGGGCGATCTGAAGCTCTTCCCGACTTTTCTGGAGCGTCTCGCCAATGCGGGCGGCACGCCGCAATATGCGCGGCCCATGTGCACAGGAGAAGTGGTGTCCAAAGGCCAGGGCGAGTTGGAAAAGGACATTGCCAACCTCAAGGCGGGGATGGCCAAACATGGCGTAAGCCGTGGCTTCATGAATGCGGCCTCGCCAGGCGTGATCTCACTGTTCCTGCAAAACGACTTCTACCCCACGCGCGAGGCCTATTTGGAAGCGCTCGCCGACGCGATGGCCGAAGAGTATCAGACCATCGTGGCCTCCGGCCTGGATCTGCAACTCGACTGCCCCGATCTCGCGCTCTCGCGGCATATGCTGTTTCAGGACATGTCCGACGAAGAGTTCGTGAAAGTCGCGGATATGCATGTCGAGGCGTTGAACCACGCGCTGCGCGAAGTGCCGGAAGACAAGGTGCGCATTCATATCTGCTGGGGCAATTACGAAGGGCCCCATGTGTGCGACATTCCCATGGATACGATGTTCACCACACTGATGTCGGCCAAGGCGCGCTATGTTCTCTTTGAGACATCGAACCCCCGCCATGCCCATGAATGGACCGTCTTCCGAGACCGCAAGGCCGAGATCCCGGACACCAAAGTTCTGGTCCCAGGCGTCGTCGACACGACGACGAACTTTGTCGAACACCCTGAAGTGGTCTCGCAACGGCTCGAACGGTTCGTGGATATCGTCGGCGCCGAGCGCGTGATCGCAGGCTCTGACTGCGGCTTTGGCACATTCGCGGGCTTTGGTGCGGTGGATCCCGAGATTGCCTATGCCAAGCTTTCGGCACTCAGCGAAGGGGCTGCACTGGCGGTCTAAACGGCGACGGCGGTGTCAGTTTAGACGTGTTGGCCACCGTTAATCTCGATCTCCGTGCCGGTCACATAGGATGACGCGTCCGAGCACAGAAAATAGATGACATCGGCCACTTCGTCGGTGCTGCCCATCCGCCGCATCGGCAGGCGTTCGACAATTTTGTCGGTGCCAGGTGACAGGATTGATGTTTCGATTTCACCAGGTGCGATGGCATTCACGCGCACGCCCAAGGGGCCAAAGTCGTGCGCCATTTCGCGCGTCAACGCCGCAAGTGCGGCTTTCGAGGTGGCGTAGGCGGCACCGGCAAAGGGGTGCACGCGCGCGCCTGCGATGGATGTGACATTAACGACCGCGCCCTTCGCGTCGGCCAGTTCCTTTTGCAATCCCCGCGACAGCACGATGGGGGCAAAGAAGTTGACGTGAAAGACGCGCCCCCAATCCATCAGATCAGTATCAATCGAGTTTAAGCGGGCCCCGTCCGGACCCTTGGGCGAGATGCCCGCATTGTTGACCAGCCCATGGAGCGGTCCATCCAAACGGTCTCGAATGACCTCGACCGCGTTGATCGTGTCCGCCGGGTCCGACAGGTCGACCTGGATGTGGTTTTCCTCCCCACCCGGCCATGGGCAACTGGCGTCAAAGGCCTGGCGCGAGCAGGTGAGCACCCGCCAGCCTTCGCGCGAGAATTTCTTGACAGTCGCGTGGCCAATGCCGCGGCTGGCGCCGGTCAGAAGGAGGGTTTTGGACATGATCCTGCCAGTCAGATGATGCAGCTTTGTGCTAAACGTAGTGTCTGATCCGCGCTTCACCAAACGCAGCAGAGCAGATCCTGTCTGGCGCCGCGGTTTTAGTCGCGGGGGGCGGGCGCGCCCCCTTCGAAATTGTTGCCGTTCACGTAGTCGCAGGGATCGTCCTGCATCTGCAAGTGCAGACCGTCGCCTGTGTAGGGATGCGCGCGTGCCAGATCCTCATCCACCTCAATCCCCAGCCCTGGCGCATCCGTCAAAGACACAAAGCCGTCCTCGACCCGGATCGCGCCTTTGATCAACGCGTCGTGGAAGGGCGTTTCAATCGTCTCGGCCATAAGGAGGTTCGGGATCGCCGTCGCGAGGTGCAGGTTCGCGGCCCATTCGACCGGGCCTGCATACAAGTGCGGCGCCATTTGCGCGTTGTAGACTTCGGCAAGGGTCGCGATCTTTTTCGTCTCCCAGATCCCGCCAGAGCGTCCCAGCGCCGGTTGCAAGATCGTGGCGGCACCCGCGCGTAAGACAGGTGCAAACTCTGCCTTGGTCGTCAACCGTTCGCCCGTGGCGACCGGAATGCGCACCGCGCGGGCGACTTTGGCCATTTCCTCCACCGCATCGGGCGGGATCGGCTCTTCAAACCAGAGGGGGGAATAGGGCTCCAGCGCTTGGCCAAGCCTGATCGCACCCGCGGTCGAGAATTGCCCATGCGTGCCAAAGAGAAGGTCCGCCTTGTCGCCCACAGCGTCCCGGATCGCGGCATAAAAGGCCACAGATTGCGAGATGTCGGACATTGCGGGCATGTGTCCGCCACGCATTGTGTAGGGGCCTGCCGGGTCAAACTTGACCGCCGTATAGCCGCGCGCCACGCAGTCCGCCGCCGCCTCGCCTGCCATCTCTGGGCTGGTCCAAAAGTCAGCGAGGCTATGCTGGGGCAGGGGATAAAGGTAGGTATAGCACCGTACCCGGTCCCACATACGCCCCCCGATGAGCGCCCAAACGGGCCGTGCGCGCGCTTTGCCCAAGATATCCCAGCAGGCGATCTCGAGCCCCGAAAAGGCTCCCATCACCGTCAGATCAGGCCGCTGCGTGAAGCCCGAGGAATAGACGCGGCGGAACATCCGTTCGACATTTTCGGGGCTTTCGCCCTCAAAATAGCGCTGGAACACGTCCGCGATCACAGCGCGCATCGCCTCTGGTCCGACGGAGGCCGCATAGCATTCGCCCCAGCCGGTGATGCCTGTGTTGGTGGTCAGCTTGACCAAGATCCAATAGCGCCCGCCCCAGCCCGGTGCCGGGGGCGCTGTGACGATGATGTCCAGATCAGCCAGCTTCATCTTGCTCTCCAATCGCTGCGGCAAAGGCAGCCTTGCAGTGAATTGCCGTAGTGTCAAAGACCGGAAGGGCGGTGTTTTCTGTGTTCAAGAGCATGCCCACTTCGGTGCACCCCAAGATCAGGCAATCTGCGCCCGCCTCGGCAAGGCGCTCTGCGATCTGGACATAGGCAGCCTCAGACTCCGGCAAAACGATATTTTTGCACAGCTCTTCATAGATAATCCGGTGCGTCTCGGCCCGGTCATCCGGTCCGGGTGTGATCGGCGCAAGCCCGTGCGCGACCAGCCTGTCGGTGTAAAAAGACTGCTCCATCGTGAAAGCCGTGGCCATTAGTCCTGGCGCGCGGTACCCGGCGGCGGCGATCTCGACGGCTGTTGCATCTGCCAAATGGAGAAAGGGAATGCCGATCGCGGCTTTGATGTGGTCTGCGAGCTTGTGCATAGTGTTGGTGGCCAGAACCAAAAGCTCGGCACCTCCCGCCTCTAAGGCTTGCGCCTCGCGCGCAAGTTCCGCCCCGAGCGCCTCCCAATCTCCGCGCGCTTGTGCCGCGGCAATCGGCGCGAAGTCTAGCGAACGGATCAAAAGCTGTGGCGATGTAAGCCCGCCGAAATGCTGCTGCGCCAGATCGCATAGCATGTCGTAGTAAAGCCGGGTGGAGGCTGCCGACATTCCGCCCAAGATGCCGATTGTTTTCACGACCTCAGCCTCCTGATCTTTGTGCGCTGTTAAGAAAACAGAACGACGTTCCGCTTGGCCGTACCGGTCCGGGTGTCGGCGATGGCTTCGTTGATCTGGTCTAACGACCATCGGCACGAGATCAGTTCGTCCAGCTTGAGCCGTCCTTGGCCGTACAGATCGACCATCCACGGGATATCACGCTGGATCACCACGTCGCCCATTTTGGAGCCTTTCATGCCCTGGCCCAAATAGCTGAGGATCACAGGTTCGTATTGCGCGTTGGCACCCGAATGCGGCATGCCAACCATGATCACATTGCCGCCACGCGCGAGGTAAAGCGGCGCTTGGTCGTAGGCAGGGATCGCACCGACTGTGACGATAACAGCGTCCGCGCCACGGCCCATCGCGCGCATCGCGGCCTTCCAGGGGGCTTTATGTGTCGCCAAAACGCCGTCCGTCGCGCCGAAGGATTTGGCGATCTCCAGCTTTTCTTCGGTCATGTCGACGGCCACGATCCGGCGCGCACCGGCGATGCGCGCGCCTTGGATCGCATTAAGGCCTACGCCGCCAGTTCCGATCACAACCACGTCTTGACCCGCCCGCAGCTTTGCTGCGTTCACCACCGCGCCGACGCCGGTGATAACGCCGCAGGCAATTAGGGCTGCCGCATCCATCGGAATGCTCTCTGGGATTTTCACGACTTGGCTTTGGTCGACCACAACTTTTTCGGCAAAGGCGCCGCAGGCCATGGCCTGGACCAGCGGTGCGCCATCGACCGTCGCGATCGGGCCGGCGGCCCCGTCATAGGGCGTTTCACAGACCGTTGGCGCGCCCGAAGCGCAAGACGGGCAGGACCCACACGCGCGGATAAGCGTCACGACCACCGCGTCACCTTCGGCCAGACCATGCACTCCGTCGCCTATAGCCGTGACGCGGCCCGCCGCCTCGTGTCCAAAAACAGCAGGCAATTGGCCGCCCCAGGCCCCGTCTCTGAATGAGATATCTGAGTGGCAGATGGCACAAGCGTCCAGCGTCACTTCAATCTCACCGATCTGCGGTGGGCGGATCAGGATGTCTTCTACAGTCAGATCCTCGCCAAAGGCGTGGCAGACGGCGGCTTTGATCTTTTGCATGGGCGCTCACCGGGTCTTCGAACAATTTGCCCAGGCTTTCGCGGATTCGCACCGTCCTGCAATCCTGAAACCGACCTGCTAGGTGTAGCTTGACGTGGCGTCGGGCAGTCTGGACCGGAAAAAGACCGACAGCGCAACCAAAACAAGAACTGCGGACAGGATAAAGGGCGCGCCCGGAAAGTAGACAGCAACGCCTGGTTCTGAGAAGGCGTAAAACGTGTAGGTCATCAAAAGCGGTGACAGCATCATTGCAATGGCCGACACTGAGGTGAGCGCACCTTGCAGCTCTCCTTGCGCGTCGTCTGCCACGGCCTTTGACATGATGCCCTGCAAAGCGGGCGTGATCACGCCGGGCAAGGCGGCGATAGGTGTGAAGATAAGAAGTGCGGTCCCTGTCGGGATGATGGCTATGATCACAAAGGCGAAGATGTCGGCGATGTGGCCATAAATCACCGCGCCGCGTTCCCCGAGCCACCGCAAGATCGGGCGGATAAGAAAGCCTTGGATCAGCGCGAGGAAGATCCCGAATAGGCCTAGACTGAGACCGATCATACTCTGGGACCAATCAAACCGCTCAATCGTGTAATAGGACCACACCGCCGGATAGACCCCGAAGGCCAATTGGTAAACGAAGAACACCAACAACAAGGGCATAAGGCCAGGCAACTTTTCCAAGGACTTGAACGCGCCGAACGGGTTCGCCCGCCGCCATTCGAAGGGGCGGCGGATACGGTCGTCGACGGTCTCGGAGAGTACAAAGTAGCCGAACACAAAGTTGAGTGCGGCGAGGATCGCGGCGGCGTAAAAGGGGGCGCGCGTTCCGAACTCCGCCAAAAAACCGCCAATCAAAGGCCCTAAGACAAATCCAATCCCAAAAGCTGCGCCAATCAGTCCAAAATTGGCCGCCTTGTCCTTTGGCGCAGAGATGTCTGCCATATAGGCGTTGGCCGTCGACTGTGTGGCGGCAGTGATGCCGCCGACAACCCGTCCCGCCAACAAAAGCCAGATGGATCCGGCGACGGCCATAACCAGGTAGTCCAGCGCCATAATCACTGTCGAAATCAACAAAACAGGGCGCCGTCCGTAACGGTCCGACAGGTTGCCAAGAAGTGGGCCAAAGAGAAACTGCATCGCCGCAAAGGTCGTCGACAGAATACCGCCCCAAACGGCCGCGGAGGCGAGGCCCGCGTTTTGCACCTCGCGCAGCAAATCGGGCATGACCGGGATGATCAACCCGATCCCCATACTGTCCAGAAGGACCGTGATCAGAATAAAGACGACCGGCAGGCGCATTAGCAGTCCCGGACCTCTCTGGCAAAGGCGCGGGCTTCGGCAGGCGCTGTGCCCAGCGATGCGCTTGCCTGAAAGAGCGCGCTCGGCAAGTCGGGCCAGGTCGCAAAAGCCAGTGTCGAAAGCGGCGTTCCCGTGTCTCGCGCCTCCGTGGCGAGCGCCTTCACAGCGGCCTGCGCCTCGGGCCGGGGCAGTGTCTTGGCCAAAGCGAAAGTGAGGCTTTCGGCAAAGAGCAGATGATCGCCGGACAGGGGGGCGGCGAGGGCGTTTCGGTTCGGCGTTACCGTTTCAGCCAAGCCTCGCGCAGATTTGGCGGCGGCTGCGGCGCCCAAGGTGATCTGGGGAACGGTCATCCACTCGGTGAACCACGCAGCACCGTCGCGTTGGAACCGGTGTGTCGCCGCGGCTTGCAGGCTGACGTCAAGCCCGCGGCCCGCATTTGCCAGAGCCACCAGGACGGAGGGCGCCACTGGGTTTTGCTTTTGTGGCATGGTCGAAGAGGCACCGCTTTTGCCTAAGGCAACCTCCGCCAGTTCGGATTGGACCATTGCGATGAGGTCTTGCCCCATCTTCTCCAGCGCTTGCACCACCGCGCCGAACGCGCGGCAGATGTCCAGAACCGGGGTCCGATCTGTGTGCCAAGACC
>CAWUIP010000060.1:0-19525 GCA_963922415.1 uncultured Aliishimia sp.
GTGGACAGCAGCGCGGCTGTTCCTCCTAAAAGCTTGCGTAACATGTTTCTCCTCCAATGTTTTTCGCAAAGCGAAATCCCTCCACCACTGGCGGGTCGATGGGATAATGCGCACCCCGAGATCCTCAAGACGCGCTTTGACTGTGGCGGGAGGGATATCAGCCGCACTTTCTCATTGGGTGCCTTTGGGGAAGGCCGATCCTGTCTCACCACAAAAAGAAAGCTACTTGTGCAGATCTCCGTGTGTCAACTAACATGTTAGTCGAAAATTCAACGTGCGAAGTCATGTCACAAGCCGACGTAACCAAATTGCAATCGCTCAACCATTTGAATGGTCCGCTCGCAGATCGGGTCTATCGCGCGGTGAAGACGGCGATTATGCACCTGGACTTTCCACCTGGCGCGTCAATCCGAAAAACTTCGATATGTGAACGGCTTGGGTTATCGAGATCACCGGTCTCAGAGGCACTGGCGAAGCTGTCGACCGAAGGCCTTGTTGATATCATGCCGCAGTCGGGGACGCGTGTCGCTCGCCTTTCGATGGCCGCGATTCGCGAAGATGCGTTTTTGCGAGAAGCATTGGAAGTGGCGGCGGCCAGTCACGCGGCCAAAGCGCGTTCCGAGGAGACAGTCGCCCGTCTGTCGCGCAATCTTGAGATGCAAAAATTGATGATCGCGGACGGCGCGCAAGACGATTTCATGGAAACCGATATGGCCTTTCATGAGACGATCATGGAGACAACTGGCGTCACGCGACTGCCATCGACCGTGAACGCCCTGTCGCAGCACGTGAACCGCGCAAGACGCCTGTTGTTGCCCGAACCGGGTGGGTTGAAGAACTCACTGGAAGAACACAACAAAATCTACGACGCCATCCGGCAGCAAGATGCAAGCGAAGCCGAAAGCGCAATGCGCCGCCACGTCAGGCGGCTGTTGCAACGCTTGGAGCCATTAGAGACCGCAAGGCCAGACCTATTTTCGACCGAAGAGGCGCGCTGATGAAACCAACCGATACCCATCTATTGAACAAACGCACAGCGCGGTCAGTGCCCCTGACTGCGATGGGCTTTGGCGGCGCGCCACTGGGCAATCTCTATCGCGCGATTTCCGAGGACGAAGCCCAAGCCACGCTGCAAGCGGCTTATGATGCGGGCATTCGCTTCTTTGACACCGCGCCGCAATATGGGCTTGGACGGTCTGAGGGGCGGTTTGGTGAAGCGCTCAAGCGGTTTGGCCGGGAAACTGTGCAGCTTTCCACCAAGATCGGGCGCCTCTTGGTCGATTGCGCGCCCGAGGAGGTCACGCCCGAGGCCTTCATCGATGTGCCGCAAAAGCGGATCGTCTTTGACTACACCTATGACGGCGTGATGCGCTCGTATGAGGCGAGCCGCGCGCGGCTCGACATCACAAACGCCGATGTTCTTCTGGTCCACGATGTGGATGTTTTCAGCCAAGGCAGCCAAGAGGCCTCTGACGCCAAGGTGCGCGAACTTTTTGACGGCGGCGGTTACCGCGCGCTCGACGAGTTGCGCAGTGCAGGTGACGTGGCGGCGATTGGCGCGGGCGTCAATGAATGGGAGGTCTGCGAGCGCCTTCTCGGCCTTGGCGACTTTGACGGCTTTCTGCTCGCAGGGCGCTACACATTATTGGAACAAGAAGCGCTGGAGAGTTTCCTGCCACTCTGCATCAAGCGCGATGTGGGCATAATCTTGGGCGGGCCTTACAACTCTGGCGTTCTGGCCACCGGCGCGGTGCAGGGCGCGAAGTTCAACTACGCCAACGCGCCAGAGGCCATCCTGGACCGTGTGCGTAAAATTGAGGCCGTCTGCGCAGCACATGAGGTGCCTTTGATTGCCGTAGCGCTGCAATTCGTTATGGGCCACCCCGCCGTCAAAACGGTGATCCCCGGCGCAATGAGCGCGGCGGAAGTGCAGTCCAACGTTTCGGTCTTTGAAACCCCCATTCCAGACGCGCTTTGGTCGGATCTGCGCGGTGAAGGCCTGATCCGTCCAGATGCGCCCCTACCCTCGGAGCGCGCTGATGCTACGCAACCTTGATCCGATCCTCTCCCCCGAACTGCTCTACACGCTACGCGCCATGGGCCACGGCGACGACATTGTCTTGGCCGATGCGAATTTCCCCGGCGCGTCTTCGGGGCCGACCTGCATCCGTGCGGACGGCTCGACGGCCAGTGAGGTTCTGCGCGCCGTTCTGTCGGTGATGCCATTGGACACATTCGTCCCTGATCCGGCCCTGACCATGCAGGTCGTTGGAGACCCCAACGCCATCCCCGAAGCGGTGCAAGAGTTCCAGACGATCATCAACGATACAGCCGACGCGCCTGCACAGATCCAAACGCTTGAGCGGTTTGCCTTTTACGACCGAGCTGCGACGGCCTTTGCCGTGGTGCAAACAGGCGAACGGCGGCTTTACGGCAATATCATCCTCAAAAAAGGTGTCGTTGCGTGAGGATCGACGCCCATCAACACTTTTGGGCGCTGGAACGTGGCGATTATGGCTGGCTCACGCCAGACCTCGCTCCGCTTTACCGGGACTTTGGACCTGATGATCTGCAACGGGCTCTGACAGCCAATCGGATCGACGGCACGGTCTTGGTTCAGGCCGCGCCGACTGTGGCCGAGACGAAATACATGCTGGCCTTGGCCGCTGAAACGCCATTTGTGAAAGGTGTTGTGGGCTGGGTCGATTTTGAAGGCGCAGATGCGGTTGATCAGATCGCGACACTTGCGGCACATCCAGCGCTGGTGGGTCTACGCCCGATGATCCAAGACATTCCCGACCCGGACTGGATGCTGCGCACCGACCTCGGCCCAGCCATCGAGGCGATGCGCGCGCACGGTTTGGTGTTCGACGCTTTGACGCTGCCGCGCCATTTGACAAACCTGCGCAGGTTCATCGCGGCCTATCCTGACCTATCGGTGGTGATTGACCATGGGTCCAAGCCCCACATCGCAAATCGGAGCTTTGACGCCTGGGCGACAGAGATGGCCGGCATCGCGGCCGACACGCAGGCCTCAGTAAAGCTCTCTGGCCTGGTCACCGAAGCCGCGCAAAACTGGACGGTGGACGATTTGAAACCGTATGTCGAACACTTGCTGGAGCATTTTGGACCGCGCCGCATCCTATGGGGCAGCGATTGGCCAGTTTGTACACTAGCAGCGTCCTACGGTACATGGTGCGCCACGACAGATGTTTTGCTGGATGGGCTTAGCGTGGCGGACCGTGCTCAGATCTTGGGACTGACAGCCATCAGGGTTTACGGCTTGGCGGCGGAGATCGCGGCATGACCAGGGTGACCGGCGTGACGTCTTTAGACCTAAGGTTTCCGACGTCATCTGCGCTTGATGGTTCGGATGCGATGAACCCTGATCCAGATTATTCCGCCGCCTATGTCATCCTAACAACAGATGGGCCTCATGAAGGCCATGGCCTGACTTTCACCATTGGGCGCGGAAACGAGATTTGCGTGGCCGCGATTGAGGCCTTAGGAGCGTTGATACGCGGGTTAGATCTGGACTGGATTACAGAAGATATGGGGCGCTTCTGGCGCTATGTGACCGGCGACAGCCAGTTGCGGTGGATTGGACCTGACAAAGGTGCGATGCATATGGCCGCCGGTGCAGTGGTCAACGCGGTTTGGGACCTTTGGGCCAAAGAGACGGGAAAGCCAGTCTGGCGCCTGGTCGCGGATATGTCACCGGAAGAGATCGTGCGGCTGATCGACTTTCGGTATCTGACAGACGCGCTGACGCCAGACGAAGCGCTCGCCCTTCTGAAGGCCGCAGAACCTGGAAAAGCGGCGCGGATCAAGACGCTGATGGCGGAAGGCTATCCCTGCTACACCACCTCTGCAGGCTGGTTGGGATACCCCGATGACAAGTTGCGCGCCCTCTGCCGTGCCGCACGCAAGGCCGGGTTTACCCATACCAAGTTCAAGGTCGGGCGCGACCTGGATGACGATATCCGCCGCCTCACGATTGCACGCGAAGAACTCGGCCCAGAGGCGACCCTCATGATCGACGCCAACCAGGTCTGGGAGGTTGGGCAAGCCATCGACTGGGTCCGCGCACTCAGCTTCGCCCGCCCCTTCTTTATCGAAGAGCCGACAAGCCCTGACGATGTCCTAGGCCACCAGGCCATCCGCGCTGGCGTGGCTCCAGTGAAAGTCGCAACGGGGGAAATGTGCCAAAACCGCATTCTGTTCAAACAGTTCATCACAGCAGGCGCGATTGACATCGTGCAGATTGATAGCTGTCGCATGGGCGGTTTGAACGAAGTGCTCGCGGTCATGCTGATGGCGGCGAAGTACAACCTGCCGGTCTGGCCGCATGCCGGCGGCGTGGGTCTTTGCGAATACGTCCAACACATGTCGATGATCGATTATGTGGCCATCAGTGGCGAGAAAGACGACCGCCGTATCGAGTTTGTCGACCACCTGCACGAACATTTCGTGGATCCCTGCATCGTTGAAAACGGCGCCTATCGCGCACCAAGCACTGCTGGGTTCTCGATCGAGATGAAACCCAAGAGCCGGAAGGCCTATCTGTTCGAAGCCGGAACGACGTAATGCGCGGGACCGCGCAGATCATCACACGATACGCGTGAGTAACAAGCACGTCTCCACATTCAAGACGCCAGGCACACGGCCCATCCGATTTAAGAGCGCATCGAACGCGGCGAGCGTTTTCGTTTCGGACTGTGCGACCAAGGCCCACTTGCCATTGGTGGTGAACAGGCTTGAGAACTCCGGCATCCGGCGCAATGTGCGGTGAACCTGATCCACCTTGGACAGATCCAGTTCAAGCAGCGAAACGGCACGGATCATGTCTTCATCTGCGCTTTCAGAAACCTCAATGGTAAAGCGGCGAATAATCCCATCTGCGCGCAACGCCGCTAAACGCGCATTAATCGTCACACGCGAAACGCCCAGCGTCTGGGCCAGTTCCGTCACAGACGCGCGCGCGTTGTGTTTCAAGCGGAGCAATAAGTCTCTGTCGGTCTGATCCAAAACGCGCATTTTTACATTTCTCAAGTTTGCTTTACAATTTGTTACCTCACCCTCGCAAAATGATCAATCTTGCGCCTCTTCAGACGCAGTTGAATTTGCTACTGTCTGAGCAGTGCCACGGACGTCCCGCTTTCGTCCATTCGCTGGCGCATGCCCACGCTCATCAGGAGGATTGAAACCTATGCCACCGACCCCATCGCATCTTGCTATGGTGCCATTCGTCAGCGTCGATGACATGATGAAGCTGGTCAATCGGATCGGCGTGGCAGAGGCCATCTTGGGGATCGCAGCAGAAATCGAAGCCGACTATCGGCGCTGGCCCGAGTTTGACAAAGCGGCCCGCGTTCCGGCGCACTCCAAAGATGGCGTCATAGAGCTCATGCCAACATCAGACGGGACGACGTACAGTTTCAAATACGTCAACGGGCATCCCGCCAACATGCAGCGCGGGTATCAAACCGTGACTGCTTTCGGACTTTTGGCGCGCGTCGACACGGGCTACCCGATTTTGATCTCGGAAATGACGATACTCACGGCCCTGCGCACAGCCGCGATGTCTCTGTTGGCGGCCAAGTATTTGGCGCCGAAATCCGCGAAAGCGATGGCGCTGATCGGCAATGGCGCACAGTGCGAGTTTCAAGCCCTGGCGTTTCAGAAGGGCCTTGGGATCGACACGGTGCGCCTTTACGATATCGATCCCGCCGCCACGGCCAAGGCCGCGCGCAACCTCGCGGCGTCAGGCCTGACGGTTGTTCCCTGCGCAACCGCCGAAGAGGCTGTGACGGGTGCCGAGATCATCACCACCTGCACTGCGGACAAGCAATACGCCACGATCCTCACCGACAACATGGTGGGCGCGGGCCAGCACATCAACGCCATTGGCGGGGACTGTCCTGGCAAGACTGAGCTTCACCGCGATATCTTGCTCCGCTCAGACATCTTTGTGGAATTCCCACCGCAGACCCGGATCGAGGGTGAGATCCAACAGTTGGATCCTGATCATCCGGTGACGGAGCTGTGGCAGGTGATCACAGGCCAAGTTCCCGGCCGCCAAACCGAACGCCAGATCACGCTTTTTGACAGCGTCGGTTTTGCGATCGAGGACTTTTCGGCCCTGCGATATGTGCACAGCCGTCTGGCCGACACAGGATGTTACGAAGACCTTGATATGATTGCAGATCCTGACGATCCGCGTGATCTCTTTGGTATGCTGCAACGGGCCCAGGAGGCAGAACAGTGACCGCAGAACACCCTACGCGCGCTGCAATTCGTGCCAACACATTTGCAGATGAGGACAGAGTCCTGTCCGATCTACTGGCAGAGGCCGGCTTTTCGCCGCAAGATCGCGCGCGCGTGGCCAGCCAGGCGGCGGCCTTGGTGCAAGACATCCGCGATGGCTCTGACCCGTCGCTGATGGAGCTCTTCTTGGGCGAGTATGGTTTGTCGTCCGAAGAAGGTGTGGCGCTGATGTGTTTGGCCGAGGCACTTTTGCGGGTGCCGGATGTCGCCACGATCGATGACCTGATCGAAGACAAGATCGTCCAAAGCGGGTGGAGCAGCCATTTGGGTCAGTCTCATTCACCGCTGATCAACGCCTCGACTTGGGCTTTGATGCTGACCGGTCGGGTGCTTGACGAACCGGGCGGCGGCATCACAGCGACCTTGCGCAACGTGATCAAGCGGCTGGGAGAGCCCGTGATCCGCACTGCGGTCAGTCAGGCCATGCGCGAGATGGGGCGGCAGTTTGTGCTGGGCGAAAGCATCGAAAGCGCGATGGAGCGCGCGGGCGCGCTTGAGGCGACAGGATACACCTATTCCTACGACATGTTGGGCGAAGCCGCGCGCACCTATGCGGATGCGGGCAGCTATCACATGGCCTATGCCCATGCGATTGCCGAGATCTCTGCGGCGGCCACCGCGCCGCACGTCGCGGAAAACCCCGGCATCTCGGTCAAACTCTCTGCGCTGCACCCACGCTATGAGCCTTTGCAAAAGGAGCGCATGCGCCAAGAGCTTGTACCGCGCCTTGCGTCATTGGTGTCGCTCGCAAAGTCGGCAAAGATTGGACTGAACATCGACGCCGAAGAAGCCGCACGGCTGGATCTGTCGCTGGACGTGATCGACGCGGTGCTCTCGGATCCCGCCTTGAAGGGGTGGGACGGGTTTGGCGTCGTCGTGCAGGCCTATTCGAAGCGCGCAGGCCCCGTGATCGATTGGCTCATCTCGCGGGCTGAAGCGCTTGACCGGCGGATCATGGTCCGCTTGGTCAAGGGCGCCTATTGGGATACCGAGATCAAGCTGGCCCAGGTCGACGGTCTGCCCGGCTATCCGGTCTACACGCGCAAAGCGGCCACCGATGCGAGTTATCTGGCTTGCGCGAAAAAGCTTCTCGCCGCGTCGGATCGCATCTACCCCCAGTTCGCCACCCATAACGCCCATACGGTTGCGGCGATTTTGGACATGGCACCAGAGGGTGCGCAGTTCGAGTTCCAGCGGCTGCACGGCATGGGCGAGGCGCTGCATTCCCAGGTGATGGCACGTCACGGGACGCGCTGCCGGATTTACGCGCCGGTCGGTGCCCATAAGGATCTGCTGGCCTATCTGGTGCGGCGGCTTTTGGAGAATGGCGCGAACTCGTCCTTCGTAAACCAGATCGTGGACGAAAGCGTGCCGCCCGACGTGATCGCCGCCGACCCGCTGGCGGCCTTGGACCGGCAAACTGCCAAGATCCCCGCCCCGGACGCGCTTTTTGCGCCTGCACGGCGCAATTCGGTTGGCTTCGATCTGGCGGACCCGGATGTCCTTGCGTCGATTTTGGAAAAAAGAGATGCCTCTGCCCTGCCACCTGCCGCGACCGGCCCCGGCGCGCGCGACGTGATCAACCCTGCGACCGGTGCTGTGATCGGCCGTGTCCCCTTCCTGAGCCCGGAAGAGGCTGTGGCCGCCGCGGAAACTCTGCGCCCCTGGGACGCGCCGGTTTCAGAGCGGGCAGCAATCTTGAACCGTGCCGCGGGCCTCTTTGAGGCCGACTGGTCAGAGCTGTTCAATCTTTTGACCCAAGAGGCGGGCAAGACGCTGGTCGACTGCATCGGTGAATTGCGCGAGGCAGTGGATTTCCTGCGCTATTACGCGGCGGAGGCTCAAGCGCATCCAGATGACCCCTTGGGCACGGTCCTCTGTATCTCGCCCTGGAACTTTCCACTGGCGATCTTCACCGGCCAAATTGCCGCCGCCCTTGCGATGGGCAATGCGGTCCTGGCCAAACCCGCCGAGGCCACCAGCTTGATCGCCGCGCACGCGGTGGACCTGCTCCGCGCAGCCGGTGTGCCCGCCAGCGCATTGGCGCTTGTTCCGGGCGAGGGCGCAACTCTGGGCCCGGCCTTATGCCGACACCCCAAAACCGCTGGCGTGGCCTTCACCGGCTCCACCGCGACGGGCCAAGCCATCCACCGCGAACTGGCCGCGCATCAACCACCCCAGACACCGCTTGTCGCTGAAACCGGCGGCATCAACGCGATGATCGTGGACTCATCCGCGCTTTTGGAACAAGCGGTGGGCGATATCCTCGTCTCTGCCTTCCAATCAGCAGGCCAGCGCTGTTCCGCGCTCCGCATGCTCTATGTGCAGGCCGATGTCGCGCCGGCGCTCCAGAACATGCTGTTTGGCGCAATGGATGCGCTGGTAGTCGGCAACCCGCGCGACCCCGCTACAGATGTGGGCCCCGTGATCGACGCGCGCGCGAAGGCAAAGATTGACGCCTATATCAACGCCGCGCAGGCCGAAGGCCGCGTGCTTAAGGCGCTCGACGCGCCGGTCGAGGGCACCTTTGTCGCCCCCACAGTGATCCGCGTCGGCGGGATCAAGGATCTCAGCGAAGAGATCTTCGGCCCCGTCTTGCACATCGCGACCTTTGCGGCAGAGGAGCTTGACGCGGTGATCGACAGCATCAACGCCACGGGCTACGGGCTGACCTTTGGGCTTCACACCCGGATCGACAACCGCGTGCAGCACATCATCGACTGGGTGGATGTGGGCAATCTCTATATCAACCGCAACCAAATCGGCGCAGTCGTGGGCTCGCAGCCCTTTGGGGGGCATGGCCTGTCTGGCACTGGACCCAAGGCGGGCGGGCCGCGCTATCTGACGGCGTTCACGCGCGCCGCACCCGTGTCAGCACAGCACGACCCGATGCAGTTGCCCGGACCCACGGGCGAGGACAACACCTACCGCCTCCTGCCCCGGCGCGGCATCCTGTGCGCGGGTCCGGGCGCAGACGTGGCCGATGCACAGGCGGCGCTGGCGCGGTCCCTGGGCTGTACTGATGTGACCGTGGCGCCGGACGCGACCCCCAAGGATATCGCCGCACAAGAGCATCTCAGCGTTGTTCTGCATTGGGGCGCGCCAGGACACGACTGGCGCCAGGCTTGCGCGGCCCGTTCGGGCCAAATCACCCGCCTCGTCACGGCTCGCGCGGAGGCTGCGGAGGCGCTCATGACGGAGCAGACGATTTGCGTCGACACCACTGCTTCGGGCGGCAATGCGGAACTATTGGCGTCAGCGTCCTAGCACCTCAAAATTTTGACTTTGCTGGCTTATCAACGCTGGACAAGGCCGTTGCAGCAGCGGCCATGATATGCGCGGACATCACATTTTCCGCCCATTCCGGGCTGCGCGCGCGCAAGGCTGCGACCAGCTCGCGGTGGTGGCGGGCGGACCGGATCAGCGCCTCTTCCGAGTAGCTGAAATAGGTACGCGACACGACGCCGATATCAACGCTCAGCTGCAGGATCGACACCAGCCGAGGGGACTGCGTGGCCTCGTATATGATCCGGTGAAAGCGTGCGTTGATATCCGCGATATCCGCATAATCCTGCGGCGTCTGCGGCGGCGTCAACGCCTCCATCCGCGTCGTGAGCGCATCAAGCTCATCGATTTGCGCATCGCTTGCAAAATCCGCCGCAAGCCGGGCCGCATAGCTTTCCAGCCGCCGGCGGATCTCAAAGATCTGGTCCAATTCGGCCTCGGGGAAGCTGGCAACCCGGGTCGAGTACCCCTCGCCGCGTTCCACAAAGCCTTCGTGGATCAACCGCGTGATCGCTTCCCGCACCGGCGTACGCGACAGGTTCAACTCAACGGCAAGCGTGCGCTCGACGAGCCGAGACCCCGCGGCGAGATCACCCGACATGATCCGGTCGCGAAGCGTTTGATAGGCCTGTTCGGCCGCCGGGGGTTGGCCGCCATCCATCATGCAGCTTGGACCTTTGGAAACGCGCCCGCTTTCATGACCTGCCCGGGCACCGCATGCCCCAGCTTAGCCTCAAGCCACTCTGCGGCACGAATGGCCGCGTCCAGGTCAACACCCGTTTTGACCCCAGACCGGTCCAGCATGTAAACAAGGTCCTCGGTCGCGATGTTGCCTGTGGCGCGCGGCGCGAAGGGGCACCCGCCCGTGCCGCCCAGAGATGCATCCAGCCGCCGCACCCCGGCCTCAAGCCCCGCCCACGCGTTGGCAATCCCGGTGTTGCGCGTGTTGTGCAAATGCAGGCGCAGCGGCACGTCAGGAAAGGCCGCAGCCACGGCATTGACCCGTGCGGTCACATCTTGCGGTGTGGCCACACCAATCGTATCCGCCAGGGCAAGCTCTGCTGGCGCATGGCTCATCACCCCCTCGACGACCGCCATCAATCGCGCCAAAGGCACCTCGCCTTCAAAAGGGCACCCAAAAGCCGCGCCAATGGTGACCGCCAAAGCGATCCCACCCGGTGCGCCTTGGGTGACAGCGCCGAACGCATCGACAGAACCAAACGTGTCTGTGCCCTGATTGCGCTGGTTGAACGTGTCGGTCGCGACCACCACGAAATTCGCCTCATCCAGGCCCGCGGCCACCGCCCGGTCAAAGCCGCGTTGATTGAGCGTGAGGCCAATGCTGCGCAGCGGCAAGTCCTTGACCCGCGCGCCAATTTCATCCGCGTCCGCCATCTGTGGCACCCGTTTGGGGTTCACAAAGCTCGTCACTTCGGCGCGTGCAAGCCCGGCCCCCACGGCCATTTCAATCAAGGCGCTTTTTTCATCAGTCGACAGGATCACCTGCTCGTTCTGTATACCGTCTCGCGCAGAAACTTCGATAATTTCGCAAAAATTGCTGGTCATCGACCAAACCCTTTCTAGTTTGGCATACCAAATAGGGCTGAAATGCCGCCGTCAACAGAAGACTGGGGAAGAAAATGACCGACGCAACCGACCGCCAAGGGCCTTTGACGGACCTCCGGGTGATCGAAATGGGGCAGCTTTTGGCGGGCCCGTTCTGTGGTCAGCTTCTGGCGGACTTCGGCGCAGAGGTCATTAAAATCGAAGCCCCAGGCGTAGGCGACCCGATGCGCCAATGGGGACGCGAGAAGCCCCACGGCAAGTCGCTTTGGTGGCCCGTGGTGGCGCGCAACAAGAAGTCAATCACGCTCAACCTGCGCGAGGCAGAGGGCCAAGAGATCGTGCGCAAGCTCGTGGCTGAAGCCGACATTCTGATCGAAAATTTCCGCCCCGGCACGATGGAGCGTTGGAACCTCAGCTATGAGCAATTGGCCGAGATCAATCCCGGCCTTATCATGGTGCGGGTCACGGGCTTTGGTCAGTCTGGCCCCTATTCGAAACGCGCGGGCTACGGCTCTATCGGTGAGGCGATGGGCGGGCTGCGCTATGTCGTGGGCGATCCCTCCACGCAGCCCTCGCGCATGGGCATCTCGATCGGGGACGAGTTGGCCGCTGTGCATGCCTGCATGGGCGCGCTGATGGCCGTCCATGCGCGCAGCCGCACGGGCCGTGGACAGATCGTCGACAGCGCGATTTACGAGGCTGTGTTGAACATGATGGAAAGCCTCGTGACCGAGTTCGATGTGACCGGCTACGTCCGCGAGCGGACCGGGCCCATTCTGCCGAATGTCTCACCCTCGAACGTGTTCGAGACTGCGGATGGCAAACTCCTGTTGATCGCGGCGAACCAAGATACCGTGTTCAAACGTCTGGCCGAGGCGATGGGTCAACCCGAACTGGCCGAAGATCCGCGCTATGCAACCCACGGCGCGCGCGGGCAGACGCAAGAGGAGCTTGACGGGCGCATCAATGATTGGACGAAGACGATCCCTCTCGCTGAACTCGAAGAGCTGATGAATGCACACGGCGTGCCTTGCGGTCTCATCTACCGGGCCGAAGACATGTTGGCCGATCCGCATTTCGCGGCGCGCGAGGCGATCATCGACATCGAACACCCCGACTTTGGCACGATGAAAATGCAAAACGTGGCCCCGCGCCTGTCTGAGACCCCCGGCAAGGTGCGCCACGTGGGGCCTACGCTCGGTGAGCACAACGACTATGTGTTTGGCGAGCTTTTGGGGCTTGATGAGGCGGCGCGCGGCAGTCTCAAAGAGGCCGGAGTGATCTGAACCGATGAGCCCAGCCGCTGACAGCCATGCTACATTCCTGACGGTCGACGAGGCCGCGGAACGGCTTGGTTTGACCCGGCTGCGGGTGCGCGAGGCGGTGGCGCGGGGGCTTCTTCCGGCCCGGCGGGACAATGAAGGTATGATGCGCATCGACCTGCCGGAAGGGCTGCGCGTGGCCGCCGATGCGGACGCGGACCTTGATCCGCAAGCGATCCTGACTTTCCTTTTTGATGACATCGAAGAGCTAGAGGTGACGCTGGCCGCAGAGCGCGCGCAAACGGCACGGCTTTTGGCATTGGTTGAACGCCAAGACGCGGCCTTGCAGCAGGCGGATACGGCGCTTGCGCACCAGACCGGGCAACTCAATCAGATGTCGTCCCTTCTCGACCGTGCGCTGGGGCACTTGGAAGCCTCCGACACGAAAGCCGCGCACCTTTCTGGACTGACGGATCGGTCGCTCTCGGCCCTCAATGCCGCTGTGGAGCGCGCCGAGATGAGCCAGGCCCAGTCCGAAAAACTGGCCAGCTTGCTGGATACAGCCATGAGCCTGGCCGAAGACAGCCAAGGCGTGCAGCCCGTCGCAGACCGTGCAATGGCGCTTTTGGGCGATGCGCTGGCCAAAGCAGAAGCCGCACAGATGCAAGCCACAAGGGCTGAAGCCGCCGCGACGACGGCAACTGCCGATCTCACGGCCACGCACCAGAAGCTGACGGACCGCGAAGCCGCGCTCGACACGGCACTTCGCCTGAGTGAGCGTGCCGCAGAGCTTGCAGATCAACAAACAACACCGCGCCGCAAAGGATTTTGGGCCTGGGTTTTGGGACGATGAAAGGGGAGTGGCCATGTCTGTGACAGATGACCTAATCCGCAAATACGAAGAGCGCCTTGCTGCGTTCGAAGACCGATTGCGACAGATCGAAAGCGGCGCGGCCCCTGCCCCGTTGCGCGCAAGCAGCCGTGGTCAGGGCTTGCGGCTGGGCGTCGATGTGGGCGGTACCTTCACCGATCTTTTGCTGCTGGATGAGCGCAATGGGCGGACCTTTACGGCCAAAGTGCCCTCCACCCCCGAAGACAGCAGCCAAGGCGTGCTCAACGGCATCGAAAAGATCTGCCGCACCGCAGACATCGCGCCCTCGGACATCACTGAGGTGATGCACGGCACGACGGTTGCCACAAACACTGTTCTGACTTCCTCGGGCGCTCTGGTGGGGCTCGTCACGACGAAGGGCTATAAAGACGTCCTGCAGATCGCGAGATCTTACGTGCCGGGCGGTTTGGGCGGCTGGGTGATCTGGAACAAGGCCGATCCGCTGGCCCCGCTTGAATACACCATCGAAGCGGATGAGCGGATGGATGCCAGCGGCGCCGTGCTTGAGCCTTTGGACGAGAAGGCGCTGCGCAAGGATCTGAAAAAGCTTCTGAATTCCGGGATTGAGGCCCTGACGGTCGCGCTCTTTAACGGTTATGCCAATGACGCGCATGAACGGCGTGTGGCCGACATCGCGCAAGAGATCGCGCCGCACATTCCCGTCTCGACCTCAGCCTCTGTCATGCCGGAGATGTATGAATACGAACGGACCGAGACCACCGTGGTGAACTCTTATGTGCGGCCCGTCGTGTCGAAATACGTCCAAAACCTGCAAGACGAGCTGCACCGGCGCATGGGTGCGGGCACGATGCTGCAGATCTTGCGCTCTGACGGCGGGTTGTCTTCGGCTCAGGCTGCGATGGACCAACCTGTGAACCTGCTGATGTCGGGGCCCGCGGGCGGCGTTGCAGGTGCCCTTTGGATCGCAAAGCAGGCCAAATTCGAGAACCTTTTGACCTTCGACATGGGCGGCACGTCTACCGATGTGGCGTTGATCCAAGGCGGTGTGGCGCGCACACGGCGCGAGACGCGCGTGGCCGATGTGACCGTGCGCGCGCCGTCGATCGACGTGCGCACAGTGGGTGCCGGCGGTGGCTCGATTGCCTATGTGCCTGAACTCACGAAAGCGCTCCGCGTCGGGCCGCAATCGGCGGGCGCGAGCCCGGGGCCAGCCGCCTACAAGAAGGGCGGTGAAGCACCAACAGTAACGGACGCGAATGTCGTGCTGGGCTATCTGCCATCAGACGCGAAGCTGGGCGGCGACATGGACATCTCGCGCGATCTGGCGGTGAAGGCCGTTGCAACAATTGCGGAGCCCTTGGGGCTGAGCGTTGAGGACGCCGCCGAAGGGATCATCCGCATCGTCAATGAAAACATGGTTGGCGCGCTGCGGCTTGTGTCGGTTGAGCAAGGCTATGACCCGCGTGACTTCGCGTTGATCGGGTTCGGCGGCGCTGGACCGCTCCACGCCAACGCCTTGTCAAAGCTTGTGAATTCTTGGCCCGCGATCATTCCTCCGGGGCCTGGCGTGCTGTGCGCCTACGGCGATGCGACAACGCGGCTGCGCAACGAGGCCAGCCAGACCTATGTGACGCGCGTAGCAGAGACGTCGGATGCGGAGCTCAGCGCTATGTTGCGTGATCTTCACGCGCAGGCGGCGAAAGAGATCACAGCCGAAGGCGTGCCAGAGGCCGAGCAAGAAACGCTCTACCAGATCGACATCCGGTACAAGGGTCAGGGCATGAAGCTCACCATCGACGTGACGCCGCGTGATTTCTCCATCGCGCGGGTGACGCAGATGTTCGATACCGAGCATGAGCAGCTTTTCACCTTCGCACTCGATGCCGAGCACGAAATCGTGGGCCTGCGCGCTGTGGTGCAAGGGGCCGAGAAGGCCTTTATCAGCCCGGACGCGCGCCAAGGCGGGACCGACGCGAGTGCCGCGCGCGTGCAGGCCACACGGATCTATGCCGAGGGCGCCTGGCGCGAAGGCTGGATCTATGACCGCGCCAAACTGCAGCCCGGCAACCGCGTGCCCGGTCCAGCCATCGTAACCGAGATGGACAGCACCTCCGTCATTTTGCCGGACCATGTGGGTGTCGTGGACGCTGTGGGCAACATTTTGATTTGGCCTGCTGGCCATGAACAAGCGAAGGGATAAGCCGATGCCCGCACGTATCATAGAGACGTCTTCGACCGCTTTCCGCCGTGTGGATGTTGACCCCATCACGCTTGATATTGTCGAGAACGCGCTGCGCAATGCGCGCAACGAGATGGATGCCGTCCTCTTTCGCACCGCCATGAGCCCCGGCATCCGCGAACAGCACGACGCCTTCCCCTTGATCGCCAACGAGGAGGGCAAAATGGTCGTCGGCCAGTTTGGCTCGTTCCTTTACGGGTTTATGCAAGGCTATGACGGGACCATCGAAGACGGCGATATCTTCATCACCAATGACCCCTACAGCTGCAACGGCGCGGTCAGCCACTTGAACGACTGGCTCTTGATGATGCCAATTTTCAACGATGGCAAACTGGTCAGCTGGGCCGCAATGTTCGGCCACATGACCGATGTCGGCGGCAAAGTCCCCGGCTCTCTGCCGACGGATGCCAAGATGATCTATGAAGAGGGCCTGATCGTTCCGCCCACGAAGATCTATCGCGGCGGCGCGCTTAACGAAGAGTTCCTGAACGTGCTTTTGGCCAACACGCGGATGCCGGAATGGAACAAGTCCGACTTCTTCGCCATCATCGCCGCCCTGCGCTTGGCCGAGCGTCGCGTGATCGAAAACATCGAGCGTTTTGGCGCAGAGACGTATCTGTCGGCGATGCAAGACATGCTCGACCGCAACAAGGCCGCCATGGGCGCGATCATCCAGATGATCATCCCCGAGGCGGTCGATGGCAAAAAAGCGTACTTCGAAGACTGGATCGATGACGACGGCATGGGCAACGGCCCCTACAAGATCGCCTGTCACCTGCACCGCGAGGGCAACGTCGCCTATTTCGACTTCACCGGCAGCGACCCGCAGAGCTTTTCGTCGATCAACTTTCTCCTCAATGAGGAGATGTTCAAGATGTTCTTCGGCGCCTTCACGATCAACCTCTTTGATCCGCAGATCCTCTTCAATGATGGGTTTTACGACCTGGTGGACGTGCATATCCCCGAAGGCTGCATCCTGAAGCCGAAGAAGCCTGCCGCCCTCTCTTGCCGGACGCATATGCTGGGCCGGATCTTTGACCTGATGGGCGGGCTTCTGGGCCAAGGCGCGCCGGACGCGCTGAATGCGGCGGGGTTCTCGGACAGCCCGCATTTCATGTATTCCGGCTTTGGCGCGGATGGGGAGTGGTATCAACTCTTCCAGATCGGCTTTGGCGGCATTCCAGGGCGGCCTGCGGGCGATGGGCCCGATGGTCACTCTCTTTGGCCTGCGTTCACCAATGTGCCCAATGAGTTCCTTGAGGCCTACTTCCCGCTGCGCATCCGCGAGTATGCCACCATCCCCGACAGTGGCGGCGCGGGCCTTCACCGGGGCGGCAACGGCATCACAATCGCTTACGAGCTTTTGGAAGCTGGCGAGGTATCCATCCACGATGACCGTTGGCTCACCTATCCTTGGGGCGTGAATGGCGGCGAGCCTGGTATGCGGTCCACCAAACGCCTGGTGCGCACGGATGGGACCGAGGAAAATATCCCCTCCAAATGCGACCGCGTGGCCGTAGAGCCGGGCGATATCCTCTATTTCAACACCTGGGGTGGCGGTGGCTGGGGCGATCCTCTCGCGCGCGATCCTGCGCTTGTGCTGCGCGACGTGGAACGCGGGCTGGTCACCGTCAAAGGCGCCAAGCGCTACGGCGTGGTGATCAAGTCGGGTGCTGTCGACAGCGGCGCGACTGAGACCTTGCGCCGCGACATGGCTGCCAAACGCGATGAACTGCCGCTCTTTGACCGTGGGTTTAAGGACCTTGATGAGTTGAAAGCCCGGTGCCTCAAGGAGACCGGTTTTGCACCACCCGCAGCCCCTGTCTTCCGCGCGCATTTTGCGAAAGCGGCCGAATGACCGACAGCCTAGACGATAACTACGCCGCCGCAGGCTATCACGCCGCGCAGACCAAAGGCGCGCGGCCTGCGGTGCTCTTTATCGACTTTGCCCAAGCCTATTTCGACCCAGAGGCCCCCCTATACGGCGGGCCGGGGTGTCAGGCGGCCATAGACCAGGCGGCGCGGTTGGCCCCTGTGGCGCGCGATTTGAAGATCCCAACCATCTTCACGGAAGTGAAGTACCAGCCCGGCGGCGCAGATGGTGGCGCGTTCTATGCAAAAGTCCCGGCGCTCTCGTGCTTTGACGCAGGCGCGCCCACCCAAGCGCTTGCGCCGCCTTTGGTGAACACACCCGAGGACATCATCATAACCAAGCAATACCCCAGCGCCTTTTTCGGAACCTCGCTGGCCGCCACGCTGCATTGGCTGAAGGTCGACACGCTGCTGTTGACCGGCCTCACGACCTCTGGCTGCGTGCGCGCGACCTGCATCGACAGCATCAGCCACGGTTTTGTCACGCTGGTGGTCGAGGACGCCGTGGGCGACCGCGACGCCCGCCCGCATGAGGCCAACCTCTTTGATATGAGCGCCAAATACGCCGACCTGATCAGCACCGATGACGCCCTGGACTACCTCAAAAACATCTCGTGATCCAACAACGGAGGACATTTTCCATGAAATCTCTATCCCTGACCGCGCTGGCCTTTTCGGCGCTGGCTGCACCAGCCTTTGCCGATATGGACGCGGCTAAAGCGCTAATTGCGCAATACAGCCAAACACCGACCTTCACAGCGCCTGGGCCCGCGTTCGACGCAAAGTCCTGCATGGCCGACAAGAAAATGTTCGTCATCCCGCTGACCAACGCAAACCCCTTCAACGCCGCAATCAGCCAAGGCTTTGTCGAAGCCGCGGCAATGGTCGGGTTCGAGTTGCGCGATTGGGAAACGCAGATGGACCCCGCCGGTTGGATCCAGGGCATCAACACCGCTGTCGCCGAAGGATTTGACCTCATCGACATGCAAGGCGGGTTGCCGCCGGAGTTCCTGGTGCCGCAGATCATGGAAGCCAAGGCCGCAGGCGTGAAGGTCACGGCGACCCACAACTGGGACGCCACAACGCAGCCAACGCCCGATTTCATGGATGGCGCAGCCAATACCGACTACGTCACCATTGGCGAGATTATTGCCGCGTGGACCATCGTGCAAACCGGCGGCAAGGTGAACGCGCTCGTGCTCGGCCCGGATGAAATCACACCCACCGCCCCGCTGCGGGATGCGATCCTGGGCTATCTCGAAGAGAACTGCGAGGACTGCAAGACCACCTATATCAACGTGCCGGTCAATGACTGGGCCACGCAAGGCCAACCTGCCGTGCAAAACGCGCTGCTGGCCGACGCGTCGATCAACTATGTGCTGCCTGTCTACGACTCGATGAGCCAATTCATCGTGCCTGCAATCCAGATCGCGAACTCGAGCGCGAAGATCGTCAGCTATAACGGCACGCCCTTTGTCCTCGACATGATGCGCGAGGGCGACATCGTGGAGATGAACGTAGGCGAGAGCCTGGGCTGGGTCGGCATGGCTGGAACGGATGCGAATATGCGCCTTCTTTGCGGTTTGGACCCGGTTGGCACGCTGAACACACCGGCCTTCATCTTTACGGATGAAAACGTTGCGACCGCCGGGAACCCGGCGACCTTCAACGATGGCTATGGCGACGTGCATATCGCAGGTTTCAAGGCGCTTTGGGGCCTGGAGTAAACAAACTGCAGCCAACCCAGGGTTCTTTCGCCTTGGGGTGGCGCGCCGTTGGAGCCCGCCGATGACGCCCGCGCTTGAGATCCAAAATCTTTCGAAACGGTTCGGCGGGGCTGTGGCCTTGCAGGACGTTTCGTTGACCGTGGCCCCGGGCGAAGTGCACGGGCTTTTGGGCTCGAACGGGTCGGGCAAATCCACGTTGATCAAGGTGCTGGCGGGGTTTCACGACCCCGAACCGGGGGCTGAAATCCGGCTCTACGGCGACAAGCTCTCCCTACCCGTCACAGGGGCAGAGGCGCGCGCGCGCGGGCTGGCCTTTGTCCACCAAAACCTCGGGCTGATCCCATCGCTGTCGGTGGCAGAAAACCTTTACTTGGGTGAACTCGCCACAGAGCGA
>CAWUIP010000061.1:0-19383 GCA_963922415.1 uncultured Aliishimia sp.
ATGCGGCACTTGGTAAAAGCGGTTCTTGGCCGTCACCGGGCCGATCTGCATCGGCGCAAACAGGATGTCGTAGCGGGGATCGCGGGTCATGGCTGGGCCTCGGACGGGGATCGGGAGAAATCGACAAGCTCCCGCCGGAAGGGGACGCCGCCGCTGGTACTTGCGTCTAGTTCGCGGGCGAAGCGGTGCCCGGAATAGACTGCGGCGGCGATTGTTGATGGCCCGTAGGCGTCGCCAATGCGGGTCAGCGCGGGGCGGGCTTGCCAAAGGTCATCCACCGGCGTGCGCATGGTCACCAAGACGACGGCGTTGGCCGCAACCGACTGCTCGGCGCCTGTGTAGATATTGCTCAGGATGACATGGTCACGCGCGACAGAGGTCAAGTTCTGCGTGCACAGGATCTGCGCGCCCAAGTCCAGCAGCCGCTTTTGGATCGCATGCTGCTCCAGCGTATAGTGCGTCCAGGACGACACCTCTGTCGCGGGCGTCACATAGGTCATATCTGCACCGGCGCGCAGCAGCGCCTCGGCCACGGCACCGCCCATGTAGAAGTGGTCATCATCGAACACGACGATGGAGCCATCGGGAACCACACCCGCCATCACATCGTCGGGCGTTAGCACGGTGGCCCCATCGGCAATCGTGATGCCCAGCGGGTTCTCGCGCCCAATGCCGTCGGCGTTCCAGCGCGCGCCAGTCGCCAAGACCACATGGTCCGCGCCGAACTCGTCAATCGTTTCCGCCGTCATTTCGCTTTCAAGATATAGCGCGACGTTGGCCATCTGGCTGATCTGGTAAAGCCGGTAATCCGCCACGCGGCCCCACTCGGTCAGGCCCGGCAAGCGGCGTTCCTTGGCCACGCGCCCGCCCGCCTCGGCGGCCTTGTCCGCCAGCGTGACCTGATAGCCGCGTTGGCCCAGCGCGCGGGCCGCTTCAAGCCCCGCAGGCCCTGCCCCGATGATCAGAACACTCGCGTCCGACCCTTTCGGCGCGATGCGCTCCGGGTGCCAGCCTTTGCGCCACTCCTCCCCCATCGTTGGGTTCTGCGTGCAGCGGATCGGGACCGAGTTATGGTCGCCCGAGACACAGATATTGCAGCCAATGCACTCGCGAATATCCTCAATCCGTCCCTCTTCGATCTTCTTGGGCAGAAACGGATCGGCGATGGAGGGGCGCGCGGCCCCGATCATGTCGAGCGTGCCCGACTTGAACAGCGACACCATCGCATCAGGCGAGGTATAGCGCCCCACCCCCACAACGGGCTTCGTCGTGACGCTTTTGACAAAGGCCACATAGTCGTCCTGAAACCCCGACGGCTTAAAGCGCGACGTGGCACTGTCGTTCTCCCACCCGCTGATATTGACGTCCCACAGGTCGGGGGCTTCGGCGAACATCTCGATCACTTCGCGGCCTTCGCCTTCGCTGGTAAAGCCCTGCGGCCCCATCAGCTCATCCACCGCAAAGCGGATGGCAACGGCGCAGGTGTCGCCCACAGCCTCTTTCGTCTCGTCCAAAATCTCGCGCATCAGCCGCGCGCGGTTTTCCAGCGAGCCGCCATATTCGTCCGTCCGCCGGTTCCGGTAGGGCGAGAGGAAATGCGACATCGTCGAAAGCTGGTGCCCAAGATAGACATAGATCAGGTCAAACCCGGCCGTCTTGGCACGCAGGGCCGCGTCCCGGTGCCAGCGCCGCAGCGCGCGGATATCGTCACGGTCCATCGCGCGGACTTGCACCGGATCATACATCGCCACGGGAAAATGCGAGGGCCCCAAGGGCACCTCGCGGCTGTAGCGATTGGGCGCGAACTGGCCTGCGTGGTTTAGCTCTGCCCCCGCAAGCGAACCGAACTCGTGAATACCCTCGCACATCTTGGCCCAAAGCGGGATATCGCGATCGTCCCAGAGCCGCGCCCCGGCCCAAGGCGTGTGATCGCCCGTGGGGTGGATCTCCATCTCTTCGGTGCAAACGACCGCCCACCCGCCTTCGGCCTTGGTGCGGCGCATTTCGGTCATCGTGGAAGGGAAGACACGCCCCATGCCGTTGCAGTGCGGGACTTGGTAAAAGCGGTTTTTGGCTGTGACCGGGCCGATCTTCACCGGCTCAAACAGGATATCATAGCGGGGATCGCGGCTCATCCCGCCGCCCTCCGCCCGCGCGCCTCTAGGATCTCGCGCGCCACGCGTTGCCCGCTGAGATAAGCGCCGTGCACCGTTGAATAGCTTTCAGGCATCGTGGCCTCCCCAGCGAAAAAGAGACGGTCCTCGATCGGTTCCGCCAAAACACGGCGCCCGCCTGCGCCGCCTGGTTTGGCAAAGCTGTAAGAGCCCACCGTGAGCGTGTTGCTGCGCCAAGCTGTCTCGCTGGTGCGCAAGATTCTTTTGTCGACATCGCTGCCAAAGAACGACCGCAGCGCGTCGCGGCACAAAGCCGTGGCAGCCCCCGCACCGTCTATTTCTAATTGGTCGGCACAGCGTCCGCCCACAAAGCCGACCGCCAGGGTTGAGCCATAAAAGCCAAACTGCAGCGTGCAAAACTCGGCCTCGGTCGGATGGTAATCCATGCAGTCGCCCAGAATGGCCTCTCGCCACGCCGGATCAAACTCAATGCCAACTTTGTTCAAAAGGCCGTTGGGCAAGCCGTCGATGGCCGTGAGCTTTTCGGTCGGAAGGCCCGGGTCAAAGCGAATGGCCTCTGCGGCCAAGACGCCCGTTGAAACGGTGAGCACGACCTGATCCGCCTGCACTGTACCTTGCGTCGTCTCAACGCTAGCACGCGGACCCGAATAGTCGATTGAGGTGACAGAGCAGCCGCATTGAACCGGCACATCCGCATGAAGCTGCGCAATAAATGCGCCCAGCCCGCCTTCGACCAACCAATCGCCCTCGGCTTCGGCATAGGTGGCGCTGTCCACGACCGAGGCCGCGTCTGCGTTCCCGCCCAGATGCATCGTCACCCAGTGTTTGGCCGTCTCACGCCAAGGGCTTCCGGGCAAGGCCGCTTCGATTGCGCGATCCGCATTTGGGTCAGCGCTGGCATGAATGTCTGTCCACATCGCCTCTTGATAGGCGCGATACGCCGCAACCTCAGACGGCGACAGGTCATGCCCCAACGCGTGCACGCGGCGCCAGTCCCACTCGGTTTTGTGCAAGGGAATGCCAAGCGCCTCTGCCCGGCGGGCCAGCGGATTGATCGCCGCTGTGTGCAGCCAGGACCCGCCGCGGTCAAACGGGGTCGCAAACGTCGTCATATCCGTCACGCATCGCCCACCAATGTGATCCGCAGCCTCCAGAACGAGCGCCACAACTCCAGCCTCCCGCAGCGATTTGGCCGCGGATAAGCCGGCGGCTCCCGCCCCAACGACGATCACGTCTGGAGTGCACGGCAGCTTCGTCATGTTAGGCCCAGATCACCAAAAAGATTTTGTCGGCATTCAAATTGTCGCTCCTGCTGGACCACACTCAAAGCGGCAAAGACCCAGCACACATCACAGACCTTCCGCAAAATGCGAAGTGGGTCAACTCTTCTTATCTGAATGGCCATTCAGAACGAAGTTTCTTGCGCAGACCTGACGCAATGCTAAAGTTGCGGGCAAATTCAGAACTGTTGGGTCAACTTTTCGCGTTCTCGTCCGGTGAGGCCGCTCTATCGCCTCGGAATAGCTTGACTCGATTTCTAAGGCGCCATTACCGTTCTGACTGACCATTCAGACGCGCTTAGGACTGCGGCACATGCCTTCCCAAGGTCTTCCCAGTCACGTTCTAAAGCTGATGAGTGCTCTGCCCGAACAAACCGCACCCAACGGTGCGTCATTTACACCGCAAAAACAAGCCGCTTAGATGTGGGAAAAGATCACTAGGGGAGTCGATACCAGACCATGAAAACTGCCAAACCATTGTTGAGCGTCTCGCTGGCGGCACTGCTCAGTGTCTCCGTCGCCACGCTGGCCACCGCGCAAGAGCGGGTGCTGAAGGTCACCAACTGGGGTGAGTATATCGGGGAAGAGACGATTGCGAACTTTGAGGCCGAATACGGTATCAAGGTCATCTACGATGTTTACGACTCGGCGGAGTCCATTGATGCCAAGCTTCTTGCGGGCAACAGCGGCTATGACGTGGTGGTCCACGCCAGCGGTGACGCAGCGCGTCTGATCAAGGCGGGCGGCATTCTGGCGCCACTGGACCCAAGCAAGCTTGACAACCTCAAGCATATGGATCCCGCGATTATGGAGCAACTCGCCAGCGAGTGGGATCCCGGCAACCAATACATGGTGCCGTATATGTGGGGTACGCATGGCGTGACGTACAACAACGAATTGGTTCTTGAGACCTATCCAGACGCGCCCATCGGATCGATGGACATGATCTTTGACCCCGATCACATGAAAGAGCTTGCCAAATGCGGTGTCTCTTTCCTCGACTCGCCCGGCGACATCATCCCGATGGCCCTGGCGCATCTTGGCCTGGACCCGAACTCGACCAACCCGGACGATTACGCAAAGGTTGGCGAAATGCTGGCGGAGATCCGGCCCTATGTGAAAACCTTCGACAACTACGCGTATCAGCGGATGCCGCAGCGCGAATTCTGCGTGGCGACAACCTGGGGGCCCGATGGTCTCTTGGCGATGTCGGGCGCGGCTGAGGCGAACACAGGCGTTGTTCTGGACTTCTATGTGCCAGGCGGCGAGCGGACAGCACAGCTTTGGGTCGACAGCTGGATGATCCCAAGCGATGCGGAAAACGTTGAGGACGCGCACCTGTTTCTGAACTACGTGATGCGTCCTGACGTGGCCGCCGGTGACAGCAACTTCACCTGGTACGCGACCGCCAACATCGACGCCAAGCCGTTGATTGACGAAGAAGTGACATCAAGCCCCGCCGCGTTCCCAACATCGGATCAAGTGGAACTGATGTACACGACCGTCGTGCTGCCGCCCCGTGTGGAGCGTTTGCAGACGCGGACCTGGACCAACTTCAAAGCGGGCAACTAAGCCCCTCAAGCACCTTTGGCAGCGGCGCCGATACAGACGCGCCGCTGCCCTTTCTTTCGACACGTGGTGGGACTTACTTTGGCTGAACCAGTAGCTGTCAGCGACACGCCTTGGCTTGATCAGACGGGGCAAGTGCCCTTGGTCCAGCTGCGCGGGGTCACCAAATCATATGACGCCGTGACCGCCGTCGATAACATTGACCTCGACATCTATCAGGGCGAGTTGTTTTGCCTTTTGGGGGGCTCTGGCTGCGGGAAATCTACGCTGCTACGCATGCTGGCCGGGTTTGAAACGCCGAACACAGGCGAGATTTTGATCGACGGCGTCGACATGGCGCATGTGCCCGCCTATGACCGCCCGACCAACATGATGTTTCAAAGCTACGCGCTCTTTCCACATATGACGGTGGAGCGGAACATCGCGTTTGGACTGCAACAGGACAGGATGCCGAAATCTGAAATCGCGGACCGCGTGCACGAAATCCTCAAACTGGTGGAGCTCCAAGACTACAAAAAACGCAGACCGCAGCAGCTGTCCGGGGGGCAACGCCAGCGTGTAGCTCTGGCGCGCGCGCTTGTGAAGCAGCCCAAGCTTCTGTTGCTGGACGAACCGCTTGCAGCGCTTGACAAAAAGCTGCGCAAGCAGACCCAGTTCGAACTTGCGAATATCCAAGAGCAAGTTGGCGTCACCTTCATCGTCGTCACCCATGACCAGGAAGAGGCAATGACCCTCTCCACGCGCATGGCGGTGATGGATGCGGGCCGCTTCAAACAGATTGGCACGCCGACCGAGATTTATGAGTTTCCCGAGTCGCGCTTTGTCGCGGATTTCATCGGTTCGGCCAATTTCATCGAAGGCCGCGTGACCGAAGACAGCGCCGATCACGTCAATGTCGAGACCGAGTTGTGCGAGGTGTTCATCGACCACGGCCAATCGGTGCAAGCCAGTAGCAAAATATGGGTCGGCCTGCGTCCCGAAAAGATCCGCATTGAAAAATCCGAAGCCCCCGTGACGGGCCCCAATCAGATCAGCGGGATCGTCGATGACGTGGGCTATCTGGGCGAAACGTCGATCTACAAAGTGCGGCTGGCCAATGGTCAAATCTTTGACGTGGCCGCGCAAAACCAGTCCCGTCCCATGGGCAAGGTCGATCGGATCACCTGGGAGGACAAAGTCAACCTAAGTTGGGAGCCCTCCAACGCCATGTTGTTGACCTCATGACCGACGCGACACAGACACCGGGCTACGCGACTGATAGCAAGGCAGAAGAACAGGCCTGGATCGCGCGCCTTGGCCGCGCAGCGCAGCAAAACTGGCGCCAGATCGTGATCGTGATCCCGTTTGTCTGGCTACTGTTCTTCTTCCTGACGCCCTTCTTCATCGTCGCCAAAATCTCGCTGGCCGAGCTTGCGATCGCCAGCCCGCCCTTCACACGGATGATCGAGTGGACCGATGGCGGGATCATGACGATCCGCATCGTTTTCGACAACTTCATCTACATCCTGGAAGACAGCCTTTACTTCGATACCTATGTCAACTCGCTGAAGATCTCATCAACCTCTACGCTGATGTGCCTCTTGCTGGGCTATCCGATTGCATACGCGATTGTCCGGTCCGGACCTGTCGCCAAGCCGATCTTTCTCTTTTTGATTATCCTGCCCTTCTGGACCTCGTTTCTGTTGCGGGTCTACGCCTGGATGGGGCTTTTGGCGGATCAAGGCACGATCAACAACCTTTTGATCTCAATGGGTTTAATCGATGATCCAATCCGGATGCTGTACACTGAATTCGCGGTCTATATCGGGATTGTGTACACCTATATGCCCTTCATGATCTTGCCGCTTTATGCGAATATGGAACGCCTGGATAACAGCTTGAACGAGGCGGCGGCGGATTTAGGCGCAAGCCCCACGACCACGTTTTTCCGGGTGACGCTGCCCCTGACCAAGCCGGGGATTATCGCGGGCTGCCTGTTGGTCTTTATCCCGGCCACGGGCGAATACGTGATCCCTGACCTCTTGGGCGGCGGCAATGTTCAGATGATTGGGCGGGTGCTTTTCAACGAGTTTTCGCGCAACAGCGACTGGCCCGTCGCCGCGGCGGTCGCCATCGTGTTGCTGTTCGTCTTGGTCATCCCGATGATGGTCTTTCAGTACTTCCAAGGCAAATCGGCCGAGGCGCAGTAGATCATGTCAGGCACCCGGTCCCGCTTTCTCACCATCATGTTGGCCATAGGCCTCGCCTTCTTTTATGTGCCGATCCTTCTTCTGGTCATCTATTCCTTCAACGAGTCCCGGCTTGTCGCGGTGTGGGGCGGTTGGTCGGTGCGCTGGTATGTGGAGCTGTTCCAATCCGAAGAGGTTTGGGACGCGGTGACCTTGTCGCTGCAGATCGCCTTTGTGAACGCGACCTTTGCGACCGCTTTGGGCACATTGGCGGGTCTGGCGATGGTGCGCTTTGGCCGCTTTCGGGGACGCGCGCTTTTTGGCGGGATGCTGGTGGCGCCCCTGGTGATGCCGGACGTGATCACAGGCCTGTCTTTGTTGGTCTTTTTCATCTCGCTGAGCGAGTTGATCGGGTGGCCGTCACAGCGCGGCTTCACGACGATCACCATCGCGCATATCACGTTTTCGATGGCCTTTGTCGCGGTAACGGTGCAGTCCCGCCTGACTGGTATGGGCCAAACCCTGGAAGAAGCCGCCGCCGACCTTGGCGCCAAGCCCTTCAAAGTGCTGACGGCCATCACCATTCCGCGCCTGACGCCCGCGCTGATCTCTGGCTGGCTTCTCGCGTTCACCCTGTCGCTGGACGATTTGGTGATCTCCAGCTTTGTGACGGGGCCTGGGTCGACCACGCTGCCGATCTTGATCTTCTCGCGGATCCGGTTGGGCCTGCGACCGGACATCAACGCGATGGCGACGATCATGATCTTGGCGATTTCCTTATGCGTTTTGATCGCAGCGATCCTCATGTTCCGGCAACAGCAGGCCGAATTGCGCGATCAAAGAATGGCGCAACAGGGCGACGGCTGATGAGCCTGGATGCCCCTGTCCGAAAGCGGCGTAGCGAACCGCGCGAGATCCGCCGGCTGCAGTTGATCATGGCCGCCATCGAGTCAATTGCGAAACGGGGATTTTCCGACACAACGCTCAAACACGTGACCGAGGGCGCGGCCCTCTCGCACGGCGTGGTCAACTATCACTTCGACAGCAAAGAGGCGCTTTATGACGCGACGCTCGGCTTTCTGGCGCGCGAACATTACGAGACCTGGACACGGTATTACGACACAGCAGCCCCTGCCCCCGCCCATCGGCTCGCGGCGATCATTGCAGCGGACTTTGACAAAGACATCTGCACGCAAAAGCGTTTGGCGGTGTGGTTTGCGTTTTGGGGGCAGGCCAAGTATCGCCCAAGCTATCAGAAAATCCACAACCGCTACGATGAAGAGCGCCACACGCGGATCGAAACGCTCTGTGCGGATCTGATCGAAAGCGGCCCCTATCCAGATCTGTCGGCAGAGCAAACCGCACGGTCGCTGGTCGCCCTGTCCGACGGGGCGTGGCTCTGCCTCATGCTCTACCCGAACGCCACCACACGCGAGCAGTATCACGCAGACAGCCTGGCCGCCTTGGCCATGTTCTTTCCCAAGCACTTTCCGTTGGAGGCATGAGCATGTCGGGCGAAATCCTTTATGACACTCAACTGATTGCGTTCTTGGAAGAGATCTGGGGCGATGGATTTTTGTCGCCCGGTGGCGCAGAGGAAGTTGCGCGGGTGATCACTGGCGTCGATCTGGCGGGCAAGCATGTTCTGGATATCGGGTCCGGCTCTGGCGCGTGCGGGATCTTGCTCTTACGCGACTTTGGGGCCGCGCGGATCACTGGCATAGATGTGGAAGACCCTGTCTGCGACGCCGCCCGACGCCACATCGCGGCGGCAGGTTTGGAAGGCCAGTTTGATGTCCAGAAAGTTGATCCAGGCCCCCTGCCCTTTGCGGATGCGACCTTCGATGTCGTGTTCTCCAAAGACGCGATCATCCACATTCCCGACAAGGCCGAGATGGCGCGGCAAGCGTTTCGTGTTCTCAAGCCGGGCGGGCAATTTGCGGCCTCTGACTGGCTCATGAGCCATGACGGGGCGCCCTCGGCGCAGATGGCTGACTACATCAAAGAAGAGGGCCTGGACTTCGCAATGGCCTCCCCCGCCACGTATCGCGCCGCCATGGAAGGCGCAGGTTTCACAGATGTCGAACTGGTGAACCGCAACCCTTGGTACGCGAAAGTCGCAGCGCAGGAATTGGCGTGGCTTACGGGTCCCGACCGCGCCGATCTTTCAAGGCGCTACAGCACCGATTTCATTGACCACCAAGTGGCGATCTGGACAAAGCTTGTGGGCGTTTTGGAAAGTGGCGAACATTGCCCGCACCATATTCGCGGGCGCAAGCCTGATTAAGTCAGTCGGCGCGGCCTGCAGGTTGGAGTGGAAAATTTCGGAAGGACGCTCTTTTACCTGACGCTGGTGTCGGTAGAGTGGACGACAGGAGCAATCAGAACCTCGATGGGGGAAGACAGCCATGCGCTATGAACGACCGCAAACACTTGAGGATGCCACAGCACTGATGGCCAATGCGGACGCCAATGCCTTTGTGCTGGCGGGTGGGACCGATCTTTTGGTGCGAATGCAGAACGACGCGTTCGAGGCCGACCTGATCGTCGACATTAAGGCGATTGCCGGCATGGATACGATCCAAGAGACGGCAGATGGGTTTGTGATCGGCGCCGCCGTGCCATGTGCGGACCTTTCGAAGGACGCGGGCCTTGTGGCCGCGTGGCCCGGCGTGGTCGAGGCCGCCAATCTGATCGGCTCCACGCAGATCCAGGAGCGTTGCACGATCGTCGGGAACCTTTGCAACGCTTCGCCTGCCGCGGACAGCGTGCCCGCACTGGTTGCAGCCAGCGCCGTCGCCCGCGTGGCCGGACCCGGCGGCAGCCGGACGGTGCCCATCGAAGAGATTCCGATGGGGCCCGGTAAGCTGTCACTGGCCAAGGGCGAAATCATCGAAGCGGTCGTCTTACCAAAGCGAGAGGCCCGCTCGGGCGACGCATACTTGCGCTTTATTCCACGGACCGAGATGGACATCGCCGTTGTCGGTGTGGGCGTGACCCTGACGCTGGATGACACTGGCACTGTCACGGCGGCCCGTGTCGCGCTGGGAGCTGTGGCTCCGACCGTGGTTGTGGCCGACGCAGCCGCAGCCGCGATCATCGGCACCAAGCTAGAGGAGGCAGCCCTTGAGGCGCTCGCGGCGGCCTGCTCGGACGCCAGCACCCCAATTGACGACAAACGCGGCACCGTCGCGTTCCGCAAACAGGTCGCCGGGGTCCTGGCCCGCCGCGCGGCCCAAATCGCCTACGCGCGCGCAGGAGCAAACTGATGCCATCCATCGCAGTCACCACGACCATCAACGACGATGACGTCGAATTCCTCTGCCAACCGGATGAAACCCTGCTGGACGTGTTGCGCAACCGCCTTGGGCTGACCGGCGTCAAGGAAGGCTGCGGAACGGGGGATTGTGGCGCCTGCAGCGCGATCATGGACGGGCGCGTCGTCTGCTCGTGCCTGGTTCTGGGGGCCGAGGCCGAGGGCCGCACCATTGAGACCATCGAAGGCATGGCCGATGGCAGCGAACTTCACCCGCTCCAGCGTAAGTTCATCGAACACGCCGCCTTGCAATGCGGGATCTGCACGCCGGGCTTTCTGATGGCCGCCAAGGCGCTTTTGGACGTGAACCCAAACCCCACCGAGACAGAAATTCGCTTCTGGCTGGCGGGTAACCTGTGCCGGTGTACCGGCTATGATAAGATCGTGCGTGCCGTCCAAGACGCCGCCGCCGAGATGAGGGGAGAACCAGCATGAGTTTCGACGCCGCCTATCAAAGCAAGTCTTTCAATTCTGTTGGCACCCGGCCCCTACGGCCAGACGGCGTCGACAAGGTCACCGGGCGCGCTCGCTATGGTGCTGATTTCAACATGCCCGGGCAACTTGTCGCCCGCGTCTTGCGCAGCCCCCACGCACATGCGCGCATCACGGGCATCAACGCTGCGAAGGCCGAAGCGCTGAAGGGCGTCAAAGCTGTCGTCACGGCGGCAGATCTGCCTGACCAGACCGATGGCGATGCGGCGCTCTTCGCGATCCTCGACAACTGCATGGCCCGCGAAAAGGCGATGTATGACGGGCACGCCGTGGCCGCCGTGGCCGCGATTGACGAAAAGACCGCAAAGGCCGCGTTGAAGCTGATCGAGGTCGAGTACGAGATCCTGCCGCATGTGGTCGATGTGGATGCCGCCTGCGCCGACGATGCGCCCGTGCTGAACGACACGATCTTCACGCAAGGGGTGGAGCCTGCACCGACCCAAGCCTCCAACGTCGCGAACCGGGCCGAGTTCGGGCACGGTGATGTCGATGCGGGCTTTGCTAAGGCCGATGTCATCGTCGAGCGCAGCTATAAGACCGAACAAACGCACCAGGGCTATATCGAACCCCACGCCTGCGTCGCGAGCTGCAACCCCGATGGCACGGCAGAGCTTTGGGTCTGCACCCAGGGCCACTTCGTCTACCGCCAGAACTGCGCGGATCTGTTGGGGCTCGACGTGTCCAAACTGCGCGTGACCTCGTCCGAGATTGGCGGCGGCTTTGGCGGCAAGACCCATGTCTGGGCGGAGCCGGTGGCGCTGGCACTGTCGCGCAAAGCCAACCGCCCAGTGAAGCTGGTGATGTCACGCGAAGAGGTGTTCCGCGCGTCCGGGCCAACCAGCGCGACCTCGATCGATGTGAAGATCGGCGCAACCCAAGACGGCAAGATCACCGCCGCCGAGGCCACCCTACGCTATACCAGCGGGCCCTACCCCGATATGTGGGCCGAGCTTGGCGCGATGACGGCCTTTGCGCCCTACGATCTTGAAAACGTCAAAACCGTGGGTTTTGAGGTCGTAGTGAACCGACCCAAAGTCGCCGCCTACCGCGCGCCGTCGGCACCAATGGCCGCCTTTGCGGTGGAAAGTGCGGTCGACGAATTGGCGCAAAAGATCGGCATGGACACGGTGGACCTGCGCATCAAGAACGTCGCGAAAGAAGGCACCAAGTCCTCCTATGGCCCGGTTTATGGCCCCATCGGCATTGGGCCCACGCTGGACGCCGCCAAATCGCACCCGCATATGAGCGCGCCTTTGGGCAAAAACCAAGGCCGTGGCATGGCCTGTGGATTCTGGTTCAACTTCGGCGGTCAGACCTGCACGGATCTCAACATCAACGCGGACGGCACTGCAACGCTTGCCGTTGGCACGGTGGATGTGGGCGGCTCGCGCGCGTCGCTGTCGCTAATCGCAGCCGAAGAGTTGGGCATCGCATACGAGGATATCAAAGCGGTGATCGCGGACACGGCCACGCTTGGGTATAACGACATGACCGATGGCAGCCGGGGCACGTTCTCGACCTCCATGGCCACGATCTCGGCAGCGCGCAACGCGATTGAGGTTATGCGCCAGCGCGCGGCGACCATGTGGGATATCCCGCTGGAGGATGTCTACTGGGAAGACGGTCATGCACATGCGGCGGGCACCAAGCACGGCAACCGCGCGCCACTTTCGGTCAAAGAGATCGCGGCCGAGGCGGGCAACACGGGCGGGCCCATTGCCGGGCATTCCGAGCTTGTCGCGGATGGCGCGGGCGTGTCCTTTGCCACCCATATCTGCGACATTGAAGTGGATCCCGAGACCGGCTCGACCCGCGTCGTGCGCTACACCGTGATCCAGGACGCCGGGAAGGCGGTGCACCCCGCCTATGTAGAAGGACAGTACCAAGGTGGTGCCGCGCAGGGCATCGGCTGGGCGCTGAACGAGGAATACGTCTATGGCGAAGACGGTCGGCTGCAGAACCCTGGCTTCCTCGACTACCGGATCCCGGTCTGCTCCGACCTGCCGATGATCGACACGCAGATCCTCGAGATCCCGAACCCGAACCACCCCTACGGTGTGCGCGGCGTGGGCGAGACCTCTATCGTGCCGCCGCTTGCCGCGATTGCCAATGCAGTGTCGAACGCTGTGGGCGTTCGGATGGATCATATCCCCATCTCGCCGCCACGCATTCTGGCGACGTTGAACGCCGCCCAAGGCTGATGGTCGATGTAAAGCTGTGGTCTGGTCTGCGCCCGCTGGCGGATGACCAGGCCGTAGTCCAAGTCGAGGCGCGCACCATCCGCGAGATGCTGCGCAAGCTGGAAGAGCGCTACCCGGGTCTGGCCGCGCCGATCCGGGGCCAAGTCGCCGTTGCCATTGATGGCGTGATCTACCGCAACGATTGGTCGCGTGAGCTACCTGAGGGCAGTGAAGTCATGTTGGTTCGACGCATCGCAGGCGGGTAGGTCTGCCGAAGTCGCGGCACAGGGCCATGTGCTTCGACAACACGCGCCATATCAATGTGTTGGATGGTGGGTGATGAGAGACTCGAACTCCCGACATCTTCGGTGTAAACGAAGCGCTCTACCAACTGAGCTAATCACCCGACGCAGGCCGTTTTAGGCGAGATGCCGGGGCGAGCGCAACCCCTCTCCGCGCCTTATGTGCCCAGTGACGTGTGGCTGCCATTTTCGACAATATGGATTACGCCTTGCCCGCCGGGCAGGTCTGCCAATGTGGCCGTTGGGCGGCCCATCGCGACTGTGCGCAACATCCGCGAAGTAATGCCGTGGGTCACACAGACCGTGGGGCCTGTGAGGTCATCGAGAAACGCCGTGCACCGCGCCCGCAGCGCTGCGAACCCTTCACCACCCGGAGCATACGCATATAGGCCCAAGGCGCCATCCGGCACATCTTCTGTCACGGGGCCCGGTTCGATCTTGAGATCCGCCTTCACGGCCCCCGTCCAATCGCCCACCTCAATCTCGCGCAAACGGTCATCGGTGCGCATATGGCTGACATGGGGCCCAACGGCCAAAACCGCCGTCTCGATCGCGCGCAGCTGCGGAGAGACGCAAACATTGACACCGGTCAGATCGATGCCAGAGAGTAGCTCCGCCTGCCGCTGCGCTTGGCCCTTGCCGGTCTCCGTCAGCGGCGAATTCAACGCGCCCTGGAACCGGCCTGCCGCATTCCATTCGGTTTCCCCGTGCCGCAGCACAAACAGCTTTGGATAGCGCATCTTCGTCCCCTCAAACCACAAAAGCGCACGCCGCAGCATGCGCTTTTGATGGTGGGTGATAAGAGATTTGAACTCCTGACATCTTCGATGTGAACGAAGCGCTCTACCACTGAGCTAATCACCCAATTGTGGCTGGTGAGGTAGTGTTTTCCCGTGCGCGGCGCAAGCCCAAAATCCGCGGTGCCGGTCCAAAGCCCGCCTATAGCGTTTCGAGTTTAACTTGAATCACCAATGCACTGCCGCGCCTTCGGCGCTCTCGTGACATTGGCGATACTGGATGCGTCAGGTGAAACCCGAAACGCCTATAGCGGGTCGATGTCGCCTTGCTCTCGCGTGCGGTGAAACTCTGCTTGCCAGGCGTCAAAGCGCCCCTCGGCGATCGCCGCGCGCATCTGGGACATGATATCCTGATAGTAGTGCAGGTTGTGCCAGGTCAGCAGCATGGACGAGATGATCTCTTGGCTGCGAAACACATGGTGCAGATAGGCGCGAGAGTAGTTGCGGCAGACCGGACAGGTGCAGTTTTCATCCAGCGGGCGCGGATCATCTTGGTGGCGGGCATTCTTGATGTTGAGTTGGCCAAGCCGCGTAAACACCTGGCCCGTCCGGCCCGACCGCGATGGCAACACGCAATCCATCATGTCGATGCCCCGCGCCACCGCGCCCACGATATCGTCCGGCTTACCGACACCCATCAGATAGCGCGGCTTGTCCGTGGGCAGCTGTTCAGGCGCATAGTCGAGGCAGCCAAACATCGCCTCTTGCCCTTCACCCACCGCCAGACCCCCGACGGCATAGCCATCAAAGCCAATCTCGCGCAGCGCGTCGGCACTGGCGCGCCGCAAATCCTCCTCAAGCCCGCCCTGCTGAATGCCAAAGAGCGCATGCCCTGGCCGGTCGCCAAAGGCCGCGCGCGACCGTTTGGCCCAACGCATGGAAAGCTCCATGCTAGACGCGATCCGGTCCCGGTCGGCCGGCAGCGCAGGGCACTCATCAAAGCACATCACGATGTCCGAACCCAAAAGCGCCTGGATCTCCATCGACCGCTCGGGGCTCAGCACATGCGACGAGCCATCGATATGCGATTTGAAGGTCACCCCGTCCTCGGTCAGTTTGCGCAGCCCCGCAAGGCTCATGACTTGGAACCCGCCTGAGTCGGTCAGGATCGGCCCCGACCAGTTCATGAACGTATGCAACCCACCCAGCCGGTCGATCCGCTCTGCCGTGGGGCGCAGCATCAGGTGATAAGTGTTGCCCAGCAGGATGTCGGCCCCTGTGGCGGCCACGCTCTCGGGCATCATCGCCTTCACCGTCGCCGCCGTCCCAACGGGCATGAAGGCAGGCGTGCGGATCGTCCCGCGCGGGGTCGAGATTGCCCCCGTGCGCGCGCGGCCATCTGTGGCGTGAAGATCAAAGGTAAACTGCGGCATGCGCGCCCTGATGCCCTGCTTGACACCCAATGCCAAGCCCACATCGTTTTTCGGCCCCGCATTAAGCCGGGCGCAATCCCTTTGCGGTAGCTTTAGGCTTGGTGAAAGCGCTGTCGCCCTCTATATCTAGAGCTGCAGGGACAGGATCGGCCCTTGAACCACCAGATCTTGCAGATGGACGCACGAAGGAACCAACAAAGTGGCCATAGAAGACATTCTTTTCGATCTGCTGAACGGCAATATCGTTTTCCTGATTGGGGCGATCCTTCTGTTCGTGATCGTCCTGCGTGCGGTCAAGATCGTGCCGCAGTCCGAAAAATTCGTGGTGGAGCGGTTTGGCCGTTTGCGCGCCGTTTTGGGGCCTGGGATCAACCTTATTGTCCCCTTCATCGACCGCGTAGCGCATCAAGTTTCGATCCTGGAGCGGCAGTTGCCCAACCATAGCCAGGACGCGATTACCAAAGACAACGTGCTGGTGCAGGTCGAGACCTCTGTCTTTTATCGGATCATCGAACCAGAGCGCACCGTCTATCGGATCCGGGACGTGGACGGGGCGATCACGACGACTGTGGCCGGGATCGTTCGGGCCGAAATCGGCAAGATGGACCTAGATGAGGTGCAATCTAACCGCGCCCAACTTATTGGGATCATTAAAGAAGCCGTCGCCGATGCCGTTGACAGCTGGGGGATCGAAGTCACGCGTACCGAGATTCTGGACGTCAACCTGGATGCCGCAACACGCGATGCGATGCTGCAGCAATTGAACGCAGAGCGCGCGCGTCGGGCGCAAGTGACCGAAGCCGAGGGCCAAAAGCGCGCGGTGGAATTGGCCGCGGATGCCGAGCTTTACGCGTCAGAGCAGACCGCGAAGGCGCGACGTATTCTCGCAGATGCCGAAGCCTATGCGACGCAAGTCGTGGCAAAAGCCATCAATGAAAACGGGCTGGAGGCGGCACAGTATCAGATCGCGCTCAAGCAGGTCGAAAGCCTCACACAGCTTGGCCAATCACAGGGCAATCAAACGGTTGTGCTGCCCGCCAACGCGCTCGATGCCTTTGCTGACGCCTTCCAGCTTTTAAAAGGGCGTGCATCATGACGGCTTGGCTGGGGATTTGGTGGGCTTGGATCGGCCTCGCGCTGGCGCTAGGCGTGGTCGAGATTTTGGCGCCGGGGTTCATCTTTCTGGGCATTGCAATTGGCGCCGGTATCCTTGGGATTTTGATGGCCGCCCTGCCCGACATCTTCGCGGATCTCAGTGTTTCAGTGCTTTTGACGTGGTTTGGTGGGCTATCGCTGTTGGCTTGGATTGGGCTGCGGCTGGGGTTTCGGAAGCAAACCTCTGACAGCAAAACCTTCACGAGCGACGTTAACGACTAAAGCGTACCGCCTTCGAGCTTAGCACCGGTGACGCTTATGTACCGACCGCGTCGAAGGCCTGCCGGTGCGTCGACCACGCGTGTCACGCTGAGCGCTAGAGCGCTTCGGGAGACACGTGACTCCAAATTTCCCTGCCACGTTTCGCGTTCTAGGGACCTGATACACGTTTAACGTGTTAGGTTCACCCCGTAGCGCTTCAGATCAACAAACGCACCGGCATGCGACCCTTGCCATGGGGAGCGCGAGGGGCAGCGCCCCTCGCCCCCGTCGGATCACCGCAGGTGATCCGAAACACCTCCTCGCACCGCGATGGCGGTCGACGCATTGCGGCAGACGCATGCTATTTCTCGGTGAATTTGATCTCAATCCGCCGGTTCTGCGCGCGGGCGAATTGCGTGTCATCGGTATTGATCGGCTGGTACTCGCCAAATCCGTTGGCCGACAGCCGATCGGGCGGCAGACCGAGGAAGTTGACCATATAGCGCACCACCGACAGCGCGCGGGCCTGGCTCAGTTCCCAATTGTCAAAGAACTGGCCTTGCCCAGACAAGGGAATGTTGTCGGTATGCCCGTCCACCTGCAGCACCCAGTTGATTTCACTTGGGATTTCGTCCCCGATCTCGCGCAAGAGCGAGGCAATTTTGGCGATCTCAGCTTGCCCCGCCGCCGACAGCTCCGCTTGCCCCGGCGGGAACAGCACCTCGGAGGAAAACACAAAGCGGTCGCCAACAATCCGGACCCCTTCGCGCGTGCCCAAGATGTCGCGCAAACGTCCAAAGAATTCTGACCGGTAGCGTTGCAGATCCACCGTCTCTTCTTGCAGACGCGCTTGTTCTTGCGACAGGCGCTCTTGCTCGGCCGCGAGCCGCCGCGCCTCTTCTTCCGCGCGCAGGCGTTCTGCGGCTTCCAATTCGCGACGGCGCCGTTCTTCCGCCGCGACGCGGGCCAGCGCGGTATTCAACTCGGTTCCCAGGGACTGGAGTTGCACATCCCGCTGGCTGTCGCGGGTTTTGGCGTCATCCAACAACGCTTGCAATTGCCCCAACTGATTGCGGAGGGCTGCGACCTGCTGGTTCAAAAGCTCCGCCTCGCGTTGCGCCTCCGCACTCAGGCCCTCTTCTTGCGACAAGGCCGACCTTGCTGCGGCCAATAGGGCGGCCTGCTTTTCGGCTTCGGTTGTTTGGTCCTGGGCAAGCGTTTCTGCCGCCAGTTTCGCCGCCAAAGCGGCCTGCAACCGCGCGCGCAACTCGTCCTGGCTGAGCGCGGTGGACGCTTCCGCCGCTTCTAGCCGCTCCAGTGCCCCGGCGAGCCGTGCTTCAAGATCCGCTTTATCCGCGTTGAGAGCCGCAATCCGCGCCGTAGCCTCGTCCGTTTGACGCGTCAGATTTCCTTCGGCTTCGGCTAGGGCGGCGTCCTGCGCGGCCCGCGCTTCGACCAAGCGCGCAATCTCGCGCTCCATCTCTGCGATCCGGTCAAGCATTTGCGCCGCCCGTGCTTCCGCAGCGCGCGTGGCGGCCTGCTGTTCATCCAATTCAACCAACTGCGCGACCGCTTCGCCAAGTGCCGCCTCTTGCACCGCGCGCTCGTCCGCCAGACGCGCAGTTTCCGCTTCCAGCGCCGCCAGACGCGCGATCAACTCGGCAATCCGGTCCGAGGCATCCGCGTCCTGGGCCACCAAATCCGCGCGCAGATCTGACAGCGTCGCCTCTTGCTCTGCCGCACGGGTTCGGACCGCATCCAATTCAGCCTCGGCAGCCGCCAACGCGGATTGCGTGGCGCGCAAAAGCTGCCCTTGATCACCCTCAGCTTGCAAAAGCTGATCCACTTGCGCCTCGGAGGCCGCAAGGGACGCGGTGAGTTGGGCATTGGCCGCCTCAAGCTCCGCTGCCGATGCCGCAGCGCCACTCAGATCCCCGCGCAACGCCGCCAACTGTTGGTCCAAGCGTGCCAGCCGCGCTTCGGCTGCGGAAAGTTGGTCTTGCGACTGATCCAGGTCGCTGGCCAGCGCATCGGCCCGCGCGGCGGCGTCTTGCGCAGAACTGGCAGCCGCCGCCCGATCATTTTGCAGACCATCGATCTGCAACAGGGCCGCGATCAACTGGCTGTCCAGATCATCCTGAGCGGCCTGGGCTGCGGCCAAGAGCGTGAGCGTGTCTTCCGCCTCTTGCCGCTGTGCCTCCAACGACAGTGTCATCGCCGTCAACTCTGCATCCGCATCCGCAAGCCGCGCACGCAAGGCTTCTGCGGCGGCGGCCTCGGCCAATTTCGCCTGCTCTTCTGCACTGAGCGCGGCTTGAGCTGCATCCAAATCCGCCGACAGCGCCAGCGTTTCGGCCGCTGCTTCCGCGTTTTGCGCCCGCAGATCGGCGACAAGCGCGTCCAGCGCTTCGGCCT
>CAWUIP010000062.1:0-19213 GCA_963922415.1 uncultured Aliishimia sp.
TCTTGCCCCTCAACCTTGAGGTTCCAAAGCGTGGACATAAAGCGCCCCGCTTTCAGCTTTTGCAGCAGTTTGTTGAAAGGGATATTGATGGACTGCGGGTCTGCACCACCACCATATACAATCCCAGGTACCATGCCCTCGCGGCGGGCTTGACGAGCGGCGCCCTTGCCTGTCCCCGTCCGGACCTGGGCCTCGAGATCAGGGATCTCACCAGCCATAGTCGTAACTCCTATAATGTCAGCTGCAGGACGCCTCCAAGGCTGTCGGCCTGCATGAAGCGCTGCGTATAGGCGAGCAAAGGGCACTTGGAAAGACTAAAACGATCTTCGGGCCGACGGTTCTTGCCCGGGAATGCTCCCAAAACGGACTTTAGTGGCTTTGGGGGTATCTCAGACGCGTCAGCGGCCCGGATGTGGCCTGGTGGCCGTCAGCTGCGACACGTGCATGGGTGGTTGCTTAGGCGAATCACGCGCCCAGTATCTGACCGGCCTCGGCGACGGCGTCTGCACCCTTTGGGCTAAGCCCGTAAACGCCTTTCGAGATGCGCTCAAACCAACCATAATGGTCGTCCCGCATCATTCGTGTTGCGGCGATGACACCAGTCGCTTTGGCAACGTCGGCACCTTTAGCGGCACCCATTTCGAAGAGATAAAGCGCGCATTTCAAGGCGTCCTGGCGGTACGCCGTGACCAACCCCGCCCGCGTCTGACCGCCTGTGTTTGGGTCTCCTTGGCGCTTTGCGAACTCTTTGAGAAGTCTCGCTTGGCGCGGTTTTGATTTTCGCGGCGCATACGGGCCTGGATCACAATGAAGGATGACCAATCCGTCCTCGGTTCGCACGGTCATGACACCAAGGCCCAATCTGCGCGCGAGCTTGACGTTGGCTTTCAGAGCGTTTGCAAAGCGCTTTCCCGGTCGATGGGCGACCGCGATGTAGACATCATCTGTCAGCGCTAGCCGCGCCGCTGCCTGGTGAAAGAGTGCAAGAGAAAAGCTGATCTTGAGCTCGACAATTACAGGCGCATCGTTGCCACGAAGGGCCATCACATCGACGGCGCCGACTTCCGACTTCACGACATAGCCTTGGCCTTCCAGCAGTGCCTTGACCGGGGGATATAGTTCACGCTCTTGCATGTTTAGACGATAACAGTCGGCGCGCTTCGACACCATGTGAACAGCCAAGCGGATTTCGACTTGCCTTTGTAACATTTTTGTAAAGTCTGCCCGTGAAAGCGAATCGCCACGCATTCTAGATCTAAGCAAAATCCTACGCTGCAGCGCCGCATTGTTTCGCATTTGGAAACAGTGGAACCTCTGTTTTGCTCTGGTTTGTGTCAAATGTGGCTAAATTTTGATGGTACGCTGCAAGCGCAGCAATTCCCCTTGTTTTCGCGGATACAGTCAGCGATATTTCGCGCATATCAGTGGCGTGGGTCAGTTAAACGGTTTCCTAAGGGGGAAGGTGGTTCGAACCACGCAGCCAAGTAATGGCGCATTTGTGGAAAAATTTTTATAGTGTTCGGGGTGGCCTTGAGCCGCCCCATTTTTTGGTGGGCTGTAGGGTCTGCAACGCTCCGTATACCTGAGTTTTCGTGCCGCACCCGCTAGCGCGTGACAAGACTGCGCAGGCTACATATAAGGCGCGCGAAACTGCCTTGGTGTAAGGATCTCCACGCTCATGACGACACTCGTATTTGGACATAAATCGCCGGACACAGACAGCACCGGGTCTCCGTTGATTTGGGCATGGTATCTTTCGGAACTCAAAGGCGAAGACGCGCGTGCAGTTCTTTTGGGTGCCCCCAATACAGAAGCGGCATTTGTCCTTGAAAAATGGGGCTATGACATGCCCGAAATAGTCGACACAGTTGACGCGCAACAGCCTGTGATCATCGTTGACACGAATAACCCGGCTGAGCTGCCCGCAGATATCAACTCCGCTGATATCCGCGCCATTATTGACCACCACAAGTTGGTGGGCGGGCTGGAGACCAAAGGGCCCGTTGACATCACGGTGCGCCCGCTGGCGTGCACGGCCACGATCATGCATGACCTCATGGGCGCGGATGCGGAGAAACTGACGGACCCAGTTAAGGGTCTGATGTTGTCCTGTATTTTGTCGGACACACTCGAATTCCGATCTCCGACAACGACGGACCAAGACAAGGCGCTGGCCGAAGCGTTGGCCGAAGATCTGGGGATTTCCATTTCTGACTATGCATCTGAGATGTTTGCGGCAAAGTCTGATGTTTCGGCTTTCTCGGATGCAGAACTGATCCGGATGGACAGCAAAGAATACGAAGTTGGCGGCACAAAGTTCCGTGTTTCCGTGTTAGAGACGACCGCGCCGGATATTCCGCTGTCGCGTAAAGACAGCCTGATGGCGGCTATGCCTGCAGTTGCATCAGAAGACGACGTAGACGAGGTTTTGCTGTTTGTGGTCGATATCTTGAAAGAGGAAGCGACGCTGCTTGTGCCGAACGATATCGTGAAAACCGTGGCCGAGAAAAGCTTTGGGGCAACTGTTGACGGCGATACCGTGGTGCTGCCGGGCGTTATGTCGCGAAAAAAGCAGATCATTCCCAATCTGACGCTCTGAAAGAGCGGTGCGCGCGGGGGCGCACCCTACGGGGTTTTTGAGACCGGCTGGGCGCCCTGGACGACCCAGCCAATCTGTTGGAGCGCGACATGAGCCAAATCATCGAGACCCTTGCGGAGGTAAGCGATCAGTATGATGCGCTCTTGGTCGATCTGTGGGGCTGCGTACACAATGGCGTCACAGCCTTTCCCGACGCGGTCGCCGCGTTGCAGGCGTATCGGTCGCGCTGTGGCACTGTGGTGCTGCTGACCAACGCGCCCCGCTCCCGCAAGGCGATTGTGCCGCAATTGGAACGCTTTGGCGTGCCGACGGACGCCTATGACACCATTGTCACCTCTGGCGATTCGGCCCGGTCAGCGATGTTTCAAGGCGTGGTGGGCGACAAGGTTTGGTTTATTGGCCAACCGCATGATCAGACGTTCTTTGAGCCGCTTGAGATCATCGAAGAGCCTGTTGCAATCACGCAAGTGCCTTTGGAAGAGGCGACAGGGATTGTGTGCACAGGCCCGTTCGATCCAATGGCAGACCCCGAGGAGATGCGGGGCCAATTCCTTCTCGCACGGGAGCGTGGCCTGGGCATGATTTGCGCCAACCCTGACATCGTTGTCGACCGGGGCGAAACCCGGGAGTGGTGTGCGGGGGCCTTAGCGCGGCTTTACACAGAAATAGGCGGGGTGGCTCACTACTTTGGCAAGCCGCATCCCCCGATTTACGACCTTGCCTATCGCCGCCTTGCCGCCCTGGGAAAAGAGATTGACCGCTCACGGATCTTGGCGATTGGCGATGGGGCCCTGACCGATGTGCCCGGGGCCGCGGGCGAAGACATCGACGCGCTCTTCATCACGGGCGGTCTGGCCGCGCAAGAAACGCTAACTGAGACGCAACCCGATGCAGACGCATTGACCGCGTATCTGACGCGTGAAGCCATCTCACCGCGCTACAGCATTGGGTTTTTGCGGTAAACAAAACGGCGATTGCCCAGATTTCCGCTTGATTTTCTGCGGTCGCGAGGTAATTAAGTTGCGCAAGCGGCGCGCTGGCCGTTTGTTTTGTTACCGGAGTGACTCGCATGTTGGACAATCTGCCCCGCGGCACGATCTGCATTGAAGACATGGAAATGGGCATGTCGCGCTACCTGCAGAAGGTGGTGACAGACGAGGACATCGCGCTCTTTGCGCAGGTCTCCACTGATCACAACCCGGTCCACCTGGACGATGATTATGCCCGCGACACAATTTTTCAGGGCCGGATCGCGCATGGAATGCTGACGGCGGGTCTAATCTCTGCGGTGATTGGAGAGCAACTGCCGGGGCACGGCACCGTTTACATGTCCCAAAACCTGAAGTTCTTGGCACCTGTGCGCCCGGGCGACCTGGTGCGCGCCGAAGTGACGGTGACAGACATCGAATTCTCTAAACGTCGTGTAAAGCTGGACTGTGTCTGCACGATTGATGGCAAAAAGGTCCTGATGGGCGAGGCCATGGTGCTGGCCCCCTCTCGCAAGTTCGACTGAGCCAGGCAAAGGCGCCCCATCACCTTGCACGTGGCCGCGCGCCTCTTTAGGGCTTAGGCCATGCGTATCATCCGCGACTATCAATTTGTTGAGACGATGGACCGTGGTGCCTCGGTCGCCATTGGCAATTTCGATGGCGTGCATCTGGGCCACCGGTCGGTCATCGACATGGCGCGCACCGCGGCGCCGACCGCGCGGCTGGGTGTTATGACGTTTGAGCCGCACCCAAGGCAGTATTTTGCGCCCGACGCGCCCCCGTTCCGCCTGATGTCATCGGCGGCGCGCGCGACGCGGTTGGAAAAGCTTGGTGTCGAGCGCCTTTACGAGTTGAACTTCAACGCCAATCTGGCGGGTCTAAGCCCGGAAGCCTTCGCGCAGGATGTGATCGCCGAAGGCCTCGGATTGTCGCATGTCGTTGTTGGGGCCGACTTCTGCTTTGGCAAAGGGCGTGCCGGGACGGCGAAAATGCTTGAGGAATTCGGGCAAGAGCTTGGCTTTGGTGTCACCATTGCGCCCCTGCTGGAAGAGGCCGCCACCGTTGTTTCGTCCACCGCCATCCGTGCGGCTCTGGCCGAAGGGCGCCCGCGGGACGCAGCTTCGATGCTGGGCCATTGGCACCGGATCGAAGGCCCTGTGGTCGGCGGGGAACAGCGCGGTCGCACATTAGGCTATCCGACCGCAAACATGGATCTGACGGGATTGCATCTGCCTGCGTTTGGCGTCTACGCAGTGTTGATCGACATCCTGGATGGGCCTCACAAGGGCAAGTATCATGGAGTGGCCAGCCTGGGTGTGCGGCCCATGTTCGATGGCGACGTCCCGAACTTGGAAACCTTCATCTTTGACTTTTCCGGCGATCTTTACGGAACGCCTCTGTCGGTGGGCCTTGTTGCGCATCTGCGTGGCGAAGAGACGTTCGAAAGCTTAGAGACCCTTATCACACAAATGGATGCAGACAGCGCTGAGGCGCGCGCCATCCTTTCCGCACTGTAACGCGGACCGGAGCAGGTGGCGCAAGCATGACAGGTGATAGGTTCTGGGAACGCAAGAAGCTCGCCGATATGAGCCGCGACGAGTGGGAAGCGCTGTGTGACGGTTGTGGAAAATGCTGCTTGAACAAGCTGGAAGATGATGAGACCGGGGAGGTCGCGCTGACGCGTGTCGCCTGCCGTTTGTTGGATGACGCAACGTGCCGCTGCGCGCATTACGAAACGCGCCATCAATTTGTCCCAGACTGCATCGTACTGACGCCTAAGAACTTGCCAGACAATCTCTATTGGATGCCGCAAACCTGCGCCTACAAGCGTCTTTACAAGGGCGAGGGCCTGCCCAACTGGCACCCATTGGTGACGGGCCGTGCGGACAGCGTGCACGAGGCGGGCGTGAGCATGCAAAACCGCACATACAGCGAGTTCGACGTCGCCGATGAAGACTGGGAAGACCACATTATTGAGGAGCCGATCTGATGTTTTTTGCCTCTGACAATGGTGGCCCGGTCCATCCAAAGATTATGGCAGCCTTGGCGCGCGCCAATGATGGCCACGCGATGCCTTACGGGGCAGACCCGATCATGGAAGAAGTGCGGGCGCAGATCCGCGACCTTTTCGATGCGCCGGAGGCGGCTGTCTATTTGGTGGCGACGGGCACGGCGGCCAATGCGCTGGCGCTCGCGACGCTTACGCAGCCTTGGCAGACGATGTTTTGCACACCGATGAGCCACATCCAGGAAGACGAGTGCAATGCGCCCGAATTCTACGCGGGCGGGGCGAAGCTGACCCTGGTCCCCGGCGGCGACAAGATGACGGCAGACGCTCTGCGCGCGTCGATTGCTGCGGAAGGCAAACGTGGCGTGCACGGGGCGCAGCGGGGTCCGGTATCGATCACGCAAGTGACCGAGCGCGGCGGTGTTTATAGCCTCGAACATCTGTCGGACCTGACTTCAGTTGCTCAAGAGTTTGGCGTTCCAGTCCACCTGGATGGCGCGCGCTTTGCGAATGCTTGCGTCGCGCTGGAGTGTGCGGCGCATGAAATGACCCATGGCGTAGACGCCGTTAGTTTTGGCGCCACCAAAAATGGTGCCATGGGGGTCGAGGCCGTGGTGCTCTTTGACCCTGAGCGTGCGTGGGAGTTTGAGTTGCGGCGCAAGCGCGGGGCGCATTTATTCTCCAAACATCGTTACTTGTCGGCCCAATTGAATGCCTATCTTACCGATGATCTTTGGGCCGTGATGGCAAGGTCGGCAAATGCGGCGGCAGCCGAGCTGATTTCTGGGCTAACAGCGGCGGGGGTTGAATTTTTACATCCGGCTGAGGCCAACATGGTGTTCTGTGCCTTTCCCCGACGCATTCACCAAACGCTCCACGATGCAGGCGCACGGTACTATGTTTGGAGTGGTCACCTGCAGGGTGATGACCCGGACGAACCGCTTGGCGCGCGCTTGGTCTGCGATTGGTCTGTCACGCCGGAGGATGTTTCAGCGTTTCTCCGTCACTTTTGAAAGCACGTCACGATGCGCTAAGCCGTGACGTTGCGCATCTCTTGAAGGGTCGCAACCAACGTGAGCGTGGCCAGGCCAACTGCGCCTCCAATTGCCAAACCCGCCACATTTGAGTTGACGGTGTCATTGGCTACGTAAATTGCAAACAGCGCCCAGGAGGCGCCGATCCCGAATGTCGGTGCACGATTTAGGCGCATCTGGACCAGCGCGCTCAACGTTATCGCGACAAATAGCATTGTCAGCGCGGTCTTTGGTCCGTCCATCAAGCCTTGACCGGCAATGTTGAGCCCAGTGGTGACACAGGCTGCAATGCTGAGCCAACCCGCATACAGACCGACAGGCCAAGCTGCAATTGCGCGATCGTTCCGTGGCGCGCGAAAAAGGGCTGCGACAGAGGTGAGCCACATGCCCCAAATCATCGCGACTGCAAGCAAAGGTCTGTCACCCGTCATCGGTAACCATGCCGCACCCAATGCCAATGACATCGCCAGGGCAGGTCGCATCGCCTGCCATTCTGGGTCGTGGCGTCGGTGTCGCAGGCCAAATAGCGTGCTCGACAACAGCCAAAGAAAGATAAGTCCCCAAATTGCAAATGCGTATTCAGCAGGCTGAATCGGCGGGCTGTATTGTGGGATCGGGAAACTATAGGGCGAGAACCCGCGGAACTCCGGCACCAAGAAAGGGGCGGCGGCAAAGGCCACAGCCGTCAAAAATGTCAGTAACGCACCAAGTTTCATCGGGAGTCCCACCTCCTTCGCTTACCCCTGCCATATTCGCCCTAAACTTGTATTAATGATGGCCAAAGGCAGATTGATTTTACGGGAAGGATTTCACCGATGACGCGGATCGCCGTCTTTTGCGATGGAACTTGGAACTCACCGACCAATCCAGAACCGACCCATGTGCATAAGCTGCAGCAAGCAATCCTCAGTGATCCCAGTCAGGGACAAGTCTCTGTTTACTTTAAGGGAATTGGCACGGATGAGCGGTTTGATGGGCCGGTCAAACGAGCCGCGAACCGGTATGGCGGCGGTATCTTCGGCTGGGGACTCGATGCCAAGGTGAAGCAGGCCTATCAGTTCATCGCGCAGGCTTATCAACCGGGGGACGAAATTTTCCTTTTTGGATTTTCCCGAGGTGCCTTCACCGCGCGCTCTGTTGCAGGGATGATTCGCAAATGCGGCATTGCCAAAGATACCTCGCCCGAGGGCATCAACCGCGCGTTCCGCCTCTACCGCCGCCCTGGTGCGCGCAATGCGCCCGACGTCTTGCACATCCGGCAAGAGCGGCGCGAGATTTCGCCCGGGTTTGCGACGTCCGAGAAGGACCTCAAATGGCGCAAAGACAACAGCGCTTTGGTCAAGATCGCCTACATCGGTGTGTGGGACACTGTGGGCGCGCGCGGCCTACCCTTGGCCTTACTGGGGCCCGTCGCGGCCCTTTGGAACATGCAATACAAGTTCCATGATATGAAGCTCAGCTCCACCGTGGCGTCCGCCCGGCACGCGGTCGCCCTCGACGAACAGCGTGTGTTTTATCGCCCGGCCTTGTGGGACAACTTAGAAGGCGGCAAGGGTCTAAACGGCGGGCAAGACGCGGATCCAAAGCGCAAGTATCAGCAGATCTGGTTTGTCGGGAACCACAGCATTGTTGGCGGATCTGGCGACAGCCAGCCCCTGGCCGCATTTACTCAGGCTTGGATCTATGAGGGTGCTCATGCGCAGGGACTAGCGAAGGCCGACGCCGTGCAGATACCGCAGGAGACACCAAATGCTCTGGCCGAAACAGGCGGCGTCAAGCCCGAAACAGGGTGGTTCAAGGCGTGGCGCAAAGGACCGCGACGGGCGCATAACGTCCATGCATCGGCGGAGCAACGACTGTCACAGCGCCCGGACTATCGCCCTGGCAGCCTTTCACATTTGTAGCTTCTCTTGCGCAGGCCATGCGCGATGCGCTTTGGGTATGTTGCTGTGGCTTGTCCGGTCAGTGCGGCTCTTTGGTGTGACGCCACACTTCAGCCTCTGGTTCGTGGGGCGCGCGCGTTCCGTCGGTGACCGCGCCAAGCCGCGTTGCGACAGCTTGAGAACGCGCATTGCTGCAATCGATGTAGCTGTAAAGGTCCGTCACGCCTTGTTCCGCAAAAGCCCAGGTCTTCACCGCGCGGCCAGCTTCGGTTGCAAAACCTTGGCCTTCGTAGCCTTCAAAAAGGTGCCAAGCCAGTTCGACCTCTGGCCAGCCTTCGTGCTTGATCAAACCCACGCGCCCAACCAGGGCACCGGTCTCCTTAAGCGTGACCGTGAAAAAGCCAAAGCCATGCCAGTGCCAATGGCCGATGCCCGTGAGGAACCCAAACCAAGCCTGCTCTGCCGTGACCGTTTCGCCTTGCGCGACCATCGACGGCGCGCTGGTCATGAAACGGGTGAACGCAGCAAGATCGCCGCGTTCAGGTCCACGGAGGACTAAGCGCGGTGTATTCAGCACAGGCGCAGATGTGAGGTTTTGCATGAGGCGCTCGCGATACTGTTGGAAAAAAGAAAGGCGCGGAACGGGTCCGCGCCTTCCGAAAGCAATGTGCCAAAGGCAGCTTACATCATGCCGCCCATGCCGCCCATGTCGGGCATGCCGCCGCCAGCAGCGCCTGCACCTTCTTTGGCAGGCTTGTCGGCAACCATGGCTTCGGTGGTGATCAAAAGACCAGCGACCGAGGCTGCGTCTTCCAGCGCGGTCCGCACCACTTTCGCAGGGTCGATCACACCGAAGGCGAAGAGATCACCGTATTCCTCGGTCTGTGCGTTGAAGCCGAAGGACGTGTCATCGCTCTCGCGGATTTTGCCGGCAACAACCGCACCGTCAACGCCCGCGTTTTCAGCAATCTGGCGCAGCGGCGCTTCGATGGCCTTACGCACGATGGCGATACCTGCGTTCTGGTCAGCGTTCTCGCCTTCCAGACCGTCCAGCGCTTTGCCGCCTTGGACCAGTGCAACACCACCGCCCACAACAACACCTTCTTGAACCGCAGCGCGAGTCGCGTTCAGCGCGTCATCAACGCGGTCTTTACGCTCTTTCACTTCCACTTCGGTCATGCCGCCGACGCGGATCACGGCCACGCCGCCTGCGAGTTTCGCAACACGCTCTTGCAGCTTTTCGCGGTCGTAGTCAGAGGTGGTTTCTTCGATCTGTGCACGGATCTGGCTGACGCGTGCTTCGATCTCGGCTTTCTCACCAGCGCCGTCCACAACAGTGGTTTCGTCTTTGGTGATAGCGACCTTCTTGGCGGTGCCCAGCATGTCCATTGTGACGGACTCAAGCTTCATGCCAAGATCTTCCGAGATCACTTGGCCGCCTGTCAGGATCGCGATGTCCTGCAGCATGGCTTTACGACGGTCGCCGAAGCCAGGTGCCTTAACAGCTGCGATTTTCAGGCCGCCGCGCAGTTTGTTAACAACCAAAGTTGCCAGCGCTTCGCCTTCAACGTCCTCTGCGATGATCAGCAGGGGCTTTTGCGACTGGATCACGGATTCGAGCAGTGGAACCATAGGCTGCAGCGAAGACAGTTTCTTCTCGTGCAGCAGGATCATGCAGTCTTCGAGCTCAGCCGTCATTTTGTCGGCGTTGGTCACGAAGTAGGGGCTCAGGTAGCCGCGGTCGAACTGCATACCTTCCACGACGTCAGTTTCTGTCTCGAGACCTTTGTTCTCTTCAACAGTGATAACGCCTTCGTTGCCGACTTTCTGCATCGCATCAGAGATCTGCGTGCCGATGTCTGCTTCGCCGTTGGCGGAGATGGTGCCAACTTGCGCGACTTCGTCGCTGTCTTTGACCTCGCGCGAGGCGTCTTTGATCGCTGCGACAACTTTCGAGGTCGCCAGATCGATGCCGCGCTTGAGGTCCATTGGGTTCATGCCAGCCGCTACGGACTTCATGCCTTCTTTGACGATGGCTTGGGCCAGAACAGTCGCTGTTGTTGTGCCGTCACCAGCTTCATCATTGGTGCGCTGGGCCACTTCTTTGACCATTTGCGCGCCCATGTTTTCGAACTTGTCTTCCAGTTCGATTTCCTTGGCAACCGACACACCGTCTTTGGTGATGCGTGGCGCGCCGAAGGACTTGTCCAGAACCACGTTACGGCCTTTGGGGCCCAGCGTGACGCGGACAGCGTCGGCCAGGATGTTCACGCCGGTGAGCATCTTGTCACGGGCGGAGGTGTCGAACTTGACGTCTTTTGCAGCCATGAGACTGACTCCTGTCTATAGAATTGAAAAAGGGGATCAGAGAAGCGGGGTCGCTTACTCGATGATCCCCATGATGTCGCTTTCTTTCATGATCAGCAGCTCTTCGCCGTCGAGCGTGACCTCTGTGCCCGACCACTTGCCGAACAGGATCTTGTCGCCAGCTTTGACAGCCATCTCGATCAGTTCACCGCTGTCTTTGCGCGCGCCGGGGCCAGCAGCCACGATCTCACCCTCGGAAGGCTTTTCTTTCGCGCTATCGGGGATGATCAACCCACCAGCAGTTTTCTCTTCGCTTTCCACACGGCGCACAAGCACCCGGTCATGAAGCGGTTTCAATGCCATCTTTGCAGCTCCTTAAGGCTCAAAGTTTCTCCCTAGATCCCGTAACAGGATCATTAGCACTCGGGAATGTTGAGTGATAACGGCGGTCAGATAGGCAAGGGGCAGGGCGCTGTCAACATCGTGTTGTGACAAAATACATCGAACGAAGGACAACGGCCATTGTCAGGATGTTTGACGCGCGCTAGCTGCGCGGAATGAGCAAAATTTTCTGGATGTGTTTCGTTTGGCTGGCTTTAGCGGGAACCGCGTTTGCCACATGCCAGGGATCAGATTTGCGCCTGACACTCACGCAGGCCGAGCGCGCTGCATTGGACGCGCGCGTTGCAAACATGGATTATGCGCGCGGTCTTTTCTGGCGTGCGACGCGTGGCGATCAAGACCTGTTCGTAATTGGCACGATACATGCCGCTGATGCGCGGTTGGACGCCGTGATGGCTCGGCTCACTCCTGTTCTTGAAACCGCAGACACGCTCTTTGTTGAGGCAACCTCTGAGGACGAACAGCGCCTGCAAGAGGCTGTCACAACGCGTCCTGACCTTCTGTTTTTGACAAGTGGGCCTACTCTTCCAGATCTGATGGATGAAAGCGATTGGCAGCGCCTGGCAAAAGCAGCAGAAGAGCGAGGATTGCCTTCGTTCATGGTCGCAAAGTTTCAGCCTTGGTACCTTTCGGTTGTCTTGTCTTTGCCGGCCTGCGTGCTTGAGGCCATGCAGCAGGGAGACCAGGGATTGGATCATCAACTGATTGCCGCGGCCGAGGCGTCAGGTGTGCCACAACTCGGGCTAGAGCCCTACGACACGCTTTTTTCGCTGATGGGTGCTATCCCCCGAGACAAGCAAATTGACTTTCTGACTTTGGGCGCGCTGCCAGACAACGTTTCAGAGGATGCGTTGGCGTCGCTAAAGGCTTCGTACTTCGAAGAACGCACTGCAGAAGTGCTTGAAGTTGCAAGAATATTGTCCTGGCGCTACGTTGATCTGCCCCGTGACGAGATCAACCGGCACTACGATGAGATGCTTGAAACCCTTCTGATCGCACGAAATATGACCTGGATAGACCCTTTGCTGGCTGTGCCCGCAGGGACCCACATGGTCGCTGTAGGGGCAGGTCACCTTCCGGGACCAAAAGGTCTTTTGGCGCTTCTGGAGGCACAAGGCTTTCGCTTAACGCGCCTGCCACTTTGACACGCGGTGCTATGCCAGTTGCAGCAGGTCCCAACGGTTGCCAAATGGGTCCTGGAACACGGCAACCGTCCCATAAGCTTCGTGCCGCGGCTCTTCTTCAAAGGTAACTCCACCTGCCAAAAATCGGGCATGGAGCGACGCGAAATCATCGGTGTGAAGGAAAAAGCCAACGCGTCCTCCCGCCTGACGTCCAACTGCGGCGCACTGGGCCTCGTCAGCGGCTTTGGCGAGGAGAAGTGACGTCCCAGGGGTCGATCCAGATCGTGACCTTGGTCTGACCAGAACCCAACGCTTGCCCGCCCCCATGTCGGTGTCTGAGACGAGTTCAAACCCCAGAACGTTCACATAGAACGTAATCGCGTCGTCATAATCGGGCACAACAAGTGTGACCGCGCCGATCTGCGCGTGGCTCATGTGATGGCTTCTAGGCGTTCTTTCGACATATCGCCGGGAACAACTGTGACAGGGACCGGTAGGGTGCCGGCGGACTTCGTTAGCTGGGTCACAAGTGGGCCTGGGCCAGAACTTTCACCCGAGGCGCCCAAGACCAATACCCCGATTTCGTCGTCATCGCGCACATGCGATAGGATCTCTTCTGCGGGGGGGCCTTCGCGAATGATCAGTTCAGGCTCGATCCCCTTTTTGTCCCGCATCCACTTGGCGAAGACCTCAAAATGCACCTCGATCCGCGCGCGCGCTTCTTCGCGCATCACGTTGCCGACGCCGATCCAGTGATTGAATTCTTCCGGCGGGATCACCGACAGGATTGTCACGCCGCCGCCTGTGCTGGCAGCGCGCATCGCGGCAAAGCGCATGGCGTTCAGGCATTCCTTGGTATCGTCCAAAACAACCAGAAATTTCCGCATTATGGCCCTCTCCCTTGGCGCGGCTTCAGCATCGCCGATGCGCCTGTCAGTTGCAATCGTGGAAGCCTTAACCGGCCGCGGCCCAGGCCACAGCGTCTTTCAGGCGATCTTGACCCCAAAAAAGTTCGTCCCCCACCAAAAAGGAGGGCGCACCGAAAACGCCGCGCGCTTGGGCCGCCTCTGTGGCGCCGCGCAAGCCTGCCTTGGCCTCGGGCGTGGTGGCAGTAGTGGTCACGGCGGAAGGGTCGAGCGATAGAGCCCCCAGGATATCTGCCACGACTGCATCATCGGCGATATTGCGGTCATCGGCAAAGTTGGCGGTGTAGACCGCGCGCACGAACGCGCCAATCCAGGGTGCATCCGCGTGGGCCGAAGCGATGCGCGCCGCCAGAAGTGAGCCGCGCGGAAAACTGCTTGGCTTTTGAAAGCCAAGACCTTGCGCCTGGCAAAGCCGCGCGACATCGCGCCACATATAGGCGCCCTTTTCAGGATAGGCCTGAAACGGCGAGCCATTGAGACCTTGTGCGGCAAAGACAGGGCCCAAAAGAAAAGACCGCCACACCAAGGGCACCTCTGCTGCGGCGCAGGCTGCTTCGACCTGCATCGCGGCGGGGTAGCTGTAGGTAGAGGCAAATTCGAACCAGAATTCCAAAGGCTGGGTCATGGGTTAAGCCGCGCTTGCCGCCCAGTCCCAATACATCTCGCGCACGCGGCGGGTGATTGAGCCCATCTGGTAAGACGTGTCGTCAAACTGGGTCACAGGGGTGACCTTGTTCATGTTGCCAGACATAAAGACCTCGTCCGCGCCTTCGAAGTCTTCGAAGGTCAAGACCGTTTCGTGGACTTTGATGCCGTCCGCCGTGAGGTTCGCAATGTGCCGCGCGCGGGTGATCCCGGCCAGGAAGGTGCCGTTGGGGACCGGGGTAAAGACCTCGCCGTCTTTGGCCATGAAGATGTTGGCAGTCGCGGTTTCGGCCACGTTTCCCATCGCGTCCGTGACGAGCGCGTTGGCAAAGCCCTTGGCGCGGGCCTCGGCCAACATGCGGGCATTGTTGGGATACAGGCAGCCCGCCTTGGCGTTCACCACTGCGTCTTCCAGAACGGGGCGGCGGAACCGGGTGCGGGTGAGCGTCGCTGCCGCCTCGGGTGGGGCCATGGGGATCTCTTCGAGGCACAGCGCAAAGCCTGTCTCATCCGCCTTGGGCACAATCGCCGACGGATCGCCGTGGATCGCCCAATACATGGGCCGGATATAGACAGCGGCGTCCTTGGGATAGGCCGACAAGCCTTCGGCGGCGATCTCCAGCATCGCGTCGACCGTTTGCGTGGGCGTCAACATCAGCGCCTCGGCAGAGCGATTGACGCGGTCCAGATGCGGCGCAAGGTCTGGCGTGAGACCGTGCACGCTGCGCGCACCATCGAAGACGGACGAGCCGAGCCACGCGCCATGGTCGGCCGCATTCATAATCGGCACATCGCCATCGTGCCATGTGCCATTGAAATAGGTGCGAATGTTCGAACCGACTGCCATGCTGCCCTCCTGCGTCCCGGTGCCACGCTACGCGGGTGCGCCGCGCGGGTCCAGCCCAGAAGGTGGGTGCGGGCGGTGCCGCACCTTACGCGGGTTTCAGGACCTTGCCCCAAAGGTCGTATTCGCTGGCCTCGTCAATTTCGACCGTCACGATTTGGCCAGGCACAAGATCCTCATGCCCGTCGTCGATAAAGAGATTGCCATCTATTTCGGGCGCGTCGGCCTTGGTGCGACAGGTCGCGGCATCCTCTTCTACCAGATCCACGATCACCTCGCAGCGCTGCCCGACTTTCGCGGCCAATTTGCGTGCCGAGATTGCCTGCGACGCTTCCATGAACCGCGCCCACCGCTCTTCTTTAATGGTATCTGGGACATGATCCGGCAACGCGTTGGACCGCGCCCCTGCCACATTTTCATACTGAAAGCAGCCCACCCGGTCCAACTGCGCCTCTTCCAGCCACTCAAGAAGGGTTTGAAACTCGGCTTCTGTCTCGCCGGGATAGCCCACAATGAAGGTCGAGCGCAGCGTGATCTCCGGGCATATGCTGCGCCATTCGGCAATGCGCTCCAGCGTCTTTTCCGCCGCCGCTGGGCGCGCCATGCGGCGCAGCGTATTGGGGTGCGCGTGCTGGAACGGCACGTCGAGGTAAGGCAGGACCAGCCCGTCGGCCATCAACGGGATCACCTCGCGCACATGCGGATAGGGGTAAATGTAGTGGAGCCGCACCCAAGCCCCCAGTTGCCCCAGATCACGCGCCAGCGCTGTGATGGGCTGCCCCAGCCCTTGGCCCGCCTCGGCTCGTGTGGCACGATCCCAATCGGTGCCATAGGCAGAGGTGTCTTGGCTGATCACCAAAAGTTCCTTCACACCACTCTCAACCAATTTCTCGGCCTCTCGCAAGATCGCGCGCGGCGGGCGCGAAGCCAGTTTGCCGCGCATATCCGGGATAATGCAGAACTTGCAGGCGTGATTGCAGCCTTCTGAGATCTTCAAATAGCTAAAGTGGCGCGGCGTCAGGCTGACACTGCTGGCGGGCAAAAGGTCCAGGTAAGGATCAGGTTGGGGGGGCACCACGGCATGGACCGCGTCCACGACCTGTTCATACTGGTGCGGGCCCGTCACCGCCAAAACACTGGGATGCGCGCCGGTGATATACTCCGGCTCGGCCCCCAGGCAGCCGGTCACAATCACGCGCCCGTTCTCGGAAATCGCCTCGCCAATTGCCTCCAGGCTTTCCGCCTTGGCACTGTCCAGAAAGCCGCACGTGTTTACAATCACCGCATCCGCGCCCGCGTAATCAGGCGACATCGCATAGCCCTCGGCCCGAAGCCGGGTCAGGATACGCTCGCTATCGACCAGCGCTTTGGGACAGCCCAGCGACACCATGCCAATGGTGGGCTGGCCGGGCCGCGCGGGCTCGGACAGTTTGGCGCGCGGGGCGAGGTCGGGACGCAGATTGGGCGGGTTCTGGCTCATGCGGAGTGGCTATAGCCGCGTGTGGCATTTTGGCCAAGAGGGGCGTTGCAATTCTGTGTCGCGAGGGCAATATCTTGAGAGCGTGGTGCTGGTTGGGAGCAGATTATGCGATTTCTACTGAGATTGATCGGGCTTGTCGTCCTACTTGTTGTGGTTGCTGTCGCAGGCCTGTTGCTTTTGCCCAAAGATCGCATGGCGCAAGTCGCAGCCACCCAAATCAGCAACGCTTTGGGGCGCGACGTGACCCTGTCGGGGGGCGTTTCGCTGACCTTTTGGCCAGTGTTTGGCGCATCAGTTGGCGGTCTGGAAATCGCAAACGCCGAATGGTCCGATATGGGGCCGATGCTCAGCACCCAAGACGCGGCCTTTGGCCTGGATGCGGCTGCGCTCTTGTCGGGCGATATCCGGGTGACACATGTGGATGTCACTGCGCCGCGCATCGCCCTTGAACGCCGCGCGGACGGGCGCGCGAGTTGGATCTTTGGGGCCGCACCGGACGCGGCTGCAACGCCCGAGGCAAGCGCCACGGGCACGGATTTGAACCTTTCGTTGGATCGGGTGTCGATCAAAGATGCGTCGCTCCTCTTTGTCGACGAAGGGGCCGCACCGGTCGAGGTCGATGGCTTGGACCTGGCACTGTCCTGGCCTGCCGACACCGACGCTGTGAACGTGACCGCGTCGCTGGCCGGGTCGTCTGGCCCCGTGTCGCTTGACGCGGTCGTAGAACAAGTCACCGCCTTTTTGGACGGCGCGGTGCAGCCTGTGCGCGCAGTGGTGACGGCAGGTGGCGGCGAGGTCCGGTTTGACGGGCGCGCCGACATTGCAGGCGATGTCGCGGGCGCGGTGGTCGTCAACCTGCCCGATACCGCCGCGTTTCTGGCAGCCCTGACCGTGCAGGGCCAAAGCCTGCCCGCCGGTTTGGGGCAAAGCTTGGCCCTGACAACGGACCTGACTGTCACGGGGCAGAAGGATATCGCCTTGCGGGGTCTCACGGCTGATCTTGGGCGTGGCAACACGATCTCGGGCGATGTCGACGTGGCCCTAAGCGAGGTTCCCAATGTGCGCGCCAATCTGACCGCAGGCGCGCTGGATCTGACGGCGCTGACGGCGAGCAGCGGATCGGGCGGCGGTGACGCAGCTGCCGCAGGCTGGCCTAAGGATCCGATCGACGCCTCTGCCTTGGCCCTTTTTGAGGGTGAGGGCGTCTTTCGGGCGGAAAGCATTGATCTAGGCGATTACAAATTCGGCACCACAGATGTTGGGTTCCGCAACGAGCGGTCGCGGCTTGTTCTGGACCTGCGCCAAATCGCCATGTTCGGCGGCAGCCTTGGGGGCGAGTTTGTTGTCAACAACCGCAGCGGTCTGAGCGTCGGCGGCGCGCTGCAAGTCTCGTCCCTGTCGTTGAACACGCTGCTGACCGAGATGGCCGATGTCACAAACATTGACGGTCAAACCTCGCTCCAGGTCAGCTTCCTGGGCGTCGGCAACACCCTGGATCAAATCATGAATTCGCTCTCGGGTCGGGGCGGGGTGCAAATCACACGGGGCCGGTTCGAAGGCTACAACCTGGACGAACTGCTGCGCACGGGTAAGTTCCAAGGCGGCACGACCGTGTTCAACGATTTGGCGGCCACCTTCACGATGGAGCAGGGGCAGCTTTACAACTCTGACCTTTACGCGGTGCTGCAGGACTTTGAGGCGCGGGGTGAGGGCCGAGTGGGTCTTGGACCGCAGGATATCGACTACACCCTCACGCCGGTCGCCTTAGAGGTGAACGAAAGCCAAGGCGGCTTGGCGATCCCTGTGCGCATCACTGGCCCGTGGTCTAGCCCCAAGGTCACGCCGGACCTGGAAGCCGCGCTGAAGCTGAACTTGCAGGCGGAAAAGGAAGAGCTTGAGCGGAAACTGAAGGAAGAAGCCGCCGCGAAGGAAGCCGAGATCAAAGCCAAGCTTGCCGCCGAAGAAGCCGCCGCAAAGTCGAAGCTACAGCAAAAGGTGGAACAAAGCCTGGGCGTTCAAACGCAGCCCGGCCAGTCCGTTGGCCAGGCGCTTCAGGACAAAGTCAAAGACGATGTCCAGAACGGCCTGCGCAAGCTTTTCGACTAAGTGAGCGGCCAAAGCACTCTTCGAACGAATCGGAAATGCCCGGCCATGCCTTTGGCTCTTTGGGGACACTTCCGATCGCTTCGTTCAGGTTGGTTCGAAAATGCTCTAGATCTTCTGATCGTAGTCGCCCACGGCGGGTTCCGTTCGGATGACCGCGTCGACGTCGTCGAAGATGGCCTTCAACTCATCTGCACTTTCCGGGCTTTCGCAAACGACCACCAAATTCGGTGTGTTTGACGAGGCCCGCACAAGCCCCCAAGCCCCATTGTCGAGGATCAGGCGCGCGCCGTTGACGGTCACAACTTCTTTGATGCTGCGGCCTGCAATGGTCTCACCGGCCTCGGCGCGGGCGACCAGCTTCTCCACGATCCGGTCCAGAACGGCATATTTTTCAGTGTCGGCACAGTAGGGCGACATCGTCGGGGTCGAGAATGTCTTAGGCAGTGCGCGGCGCAGGTCAGACATCGACTTGTCGGGGTTGCGGTCCATTAGCTTACAGATCTCGACCGCCACGCGCATGCCGCAGTCATATCCGCGCCCGATGGGTTCGGCCAAAAAGTAGTGACCTGACTTTTCAAAACCGGCCAGCGCGCCGATCTCTTTCACTCGGCGCTTCATGTGGCTGTGCCCGGTCTTCCAATAATCTGCCTTAACGCCAAGGGCTTGAAGCTCTGGGTCAGAGGCGAAAAGGCCGGTGGACTTCACATCTGCCACGAAGGTCGCGCCGGGATGCAGCTTGGCCAAATCCCGGGCCATGATTACGCCAACCTTATCGGCAAAGATCTCTTCGCCTTCGTCGTCAACAACGCCGCAGCGGTCGCCATCGCCGTCAAAGCCCAACGCCAAATCCGCGCCTGACGCTTTGA
>CAWUIP010000063.1:0-18967 GCA_963922415.1 uncultured Aliishimia sp.
AGCGGCCGCCTGTTGCGCAGAAAACTGGCGGGCGGCACCGTCGACATCACCGCAACTGCTGGTTTCCACCCTAAACGACCGCTCCAATCGATTTTGGTTTGCTGCAAAACCGAACTCTGACGCCAATAGTGTCAAACGCTCTTGCCCAGAGTCAGGAATTTCAAACTGACGGTTTGACACCGAGACAAAACCGCATCCGCCAATAACACGTGCACACGAATTGCGCCGCCGACACACCTGCACCTCTCCGGAATAGGCAACAACGCGCGTGCGGCGACGGCTGTTAACGATAAAGTCGAAGGACGTGCCGCGAATGCCCATTGTCACCGACGGGGTCTTGATCTCGTAGGCGGACTTATCGCTGTCACCGCTGAGAAAACGAAACGTCCCGCCAAGGGCACGCACAGCAAACTTGCTTGCCTTGCCCTTGCCAGAGATCTTGACATCGCGAACGTGGAACTCCGAGTTCGGTCCGATGGCAACCCGGGTTCGGTCGGTGAAGACAATTTGCACTTGTCCGGACGCATTTGTGAAAATTCGGTCGCCTGATCGCAAAGATAGATTGCGCGTCACTGCAACGCGACGCGCGCCACGCTGGACCTCTGCTGACTCGGCGACCGCCACGACTTTTGCGACGGTCTGCGCAACCACAGCACCGCCGGTCAAGCATGTCCCAAGTAGCAACGCCAGAATAGCAAGCAGGCGCGTCATAAATCCCCTAGCTTTCTTTTGAAGGCTAAGTCGGTCTCGGGCCCAGCTCCCAATCAACCGACCTAGCTTTTATAACGTATCGAAATTCAACTTTTCCAATTGTGACCTACGTCACAGGTTTCGATTTTAACAACACACCCAAGCTCTTCAAAATGTTGAGCGACGGCCCATAGAATATGCCATAAACTGATTCTGTCAGCGCATCAAAAGTGATATGGTGCGGCAGCCTGTATTGCCACAATTCAATATTTTTTCGGCGACAGTCTGCGTCCCCCGACGCAATTAACCCTGAATCGATGCCTAAAAAATAACACATTGCGGCAAAAACTTGACTAGTTTATGGTGCTCCTGTTGTTGACGAGTGTCGTGTTTGAGGTGGACCCATGAAACTGTATCTTACAGTTGCCGGAGCTATAGCCGTTGCTGGCGCTGCTGTTGCGGCAGGCATTCAGATTTTCACTGAAGAAACCGCTTTGATCGATGCGCTGGACCGCGCTGAGATCGAGACGTTCAACGATGTCGTTCCCGGGTCAGTCTTGGCGGGTGGAACAGTTGACCTTGAACATATCACATTTCGCTATGATGGCTCGCCCGACGGCGGCCAAGGCGATCCATTTCTTGGACAGCCACTGTTTGAACAGATTTCGTCCAATCCGATCGACATCCAGTTTTTTGGCGAAGTCAACACAGATGGAACGCCGTCTGGTCTTCACTATTTTGACTTTGACGCACCGACCTCTGGGTTTGGCGGAACATTCATTGGGGCCACGACCGGCGCGAACTTGACAGTCTATACCGATACGGCAACAGGGCTTGGTTCTCAAAGCGATCCGATCAAGCTGTCAGATTACTTGAACGACGAAGGCACGGGGTTCTTTGGCTTCACCTCAACCACTCCGTTTTCGACGATCACGTTCGGAGTTGAGGCGACAACAGACCCCAATAACAACAAAAGCAGTGAAGTCTTCCGGCTTGATGACATTGTCTACCAGGCACCGGTGCCAGATGCGCCTGCGCCCGTTCCATTGCCAGCATCCATGTACATGCTTCTCGCGGGGTTCGGCTTCTTAGTTTGGCGTGGGCGGCGAGGCGCTCCTGTATAAAGCCTTTCGCCGCTTGAGCGAATTCTGTTGATCCTTGGCGAGTTCCGGTTTGGGATGGCCACACGTGCCACTCCACAAAATAGGTCGCTGTCATGATCCTTCACCCTGCCGGTTCCCGTCCCTCCTCGCGCCCAAATCCAGACTACTTTACCGGATCGGTTTGGTTTGATCCGGTCATCTCGGCGTCAGAGCCCGCAAGGCTGAATGCGTTGATTGTGCGGTTTGATCCCGGTGCGCGAACGGCTTGGCACACGCATCCTCTTGGGCAGGTGCTTTATGTTTTATCGGGCGTGGGCTTGGTGGGACGACGAGGCAAGTCCACAGAGGTCATTCGCCCCGGAGACACAGTTTGGTTCGAACCCGGGGAAGAACATTGGCACGGCGCATCGCCGGACACCGCGATGACGCACATGGCGATGCAAGACTCTGACGAAACTGGCTCTGCCGCCACGTGGTTGGAGCATGTCACCGACGCGGATTATCGGCTTTAAGCCTCTGCACGCGGGTGCGCACCGCGTCCCGGATCACATCCGTGCGCGGCACATCACGCAGTGTCGTAAACCAGTGTTCCGGCGGATTGCGACCGCGCGAATTCCCAGGAAAGGTCAAACCTCGCAGCACGGTTTCAGCTTCGGATGGCAGCGTGTCGGGGATCAGTTGGTCATTCAGTGTTGCCCAAACGCCGGTCCACAGTCGCCCAACGCTCCAAGGGTTATAGCCGCCGCCACCCAACACCAAAAACCGGCGCGAGAGCGCCTTGAGGCTTCGCACGATATCCCAATGCGCGTTGTTGGACAGCGCCAATCCCGATAACGGGTCTTCGTCGACCGCGTCTGCGCCGCACTGGAGAACGACCGCATCCGGCGCGAACTCCGCCACCAACGGCAAGATCAGTTCGTCGCGGATCATCGCCATTTCACTGTCATTGAGCCCGCGCGGGACAGGCAAGTTGAAGGTTTGCCCAGCGCCAGAGACGCCCAGCGTACCCGTTCGGGGCCAACGGTTTTCCTCGTGAACTGAAATCAACAAGACGTCGGGATCGCTGGCAAAGCCGTGTTCCACACCGTCCGGATGGTGCGCGTCGATATCCACATAAGCCAACCGGGGCGCACCATTTCGACGAAGCGAGAGCATTGCTAAGACCGGATCGTTCAAGTAGCAAAATCCGCCCGCATAGTCTGGGAATGCATGATGCGTCCCACCGGCCGGATGATAAACAACACCGCCTTGCGCCAAGAGTTCACCTGCGAGCAAAGACCCGCCTGCCGACGTCGCTGGCCTACGCCAAACTTCCGGGAAAACTGGATTTATATGCGTTCCGATATGATGCCGCGTGCGTACCGCGTCGGAGACTTCGCCGTCCTGCTCCGCCTGCCGCAGGGCTGCCAGGTATTCGGGCGTGTGCCAATGTGACAATGCCTTGGCCTTAGCTCGTGGAGAGGTCCGAAACTGATCCGGCTCAAGCCATCCCATCGCACGTGACAAATCCATGACCGTACTGACCCGCGGAATCCGCAAAGGGTGCACGTGCCCATAGGACGAACCTCTGTAGACTTCATGCCCCAAAAAGATCGGACGCTTTAACATCCCGTGAGAGCTAAGCTGCTTGCGCATCAACGCAAGGGGTCTAACGTGTTCCCATGTTGCGCTACACACTCAAACGCCTGTTGTCTCTACTGATCAGTTTAGCTGTTGCGAGCGTTGTCATATTTGCGGTGATCGAAGTGGCGCCGGGGGATCCAGCGTCCTTCATGTTGGGCGTGAACGCACGGGCCGATACGCTTGCGGCTTTGCAGGCCGAGTTGGGTTTGGACGTCCCAAAGTGGCAGCGATACATCGATTGGGTGCGTGGCATGCTTGTCGGTGACTTTGGCACGTCCTACCAATACCGCACACCGGTTTCAACCATGGTCGCAGACCGCCTTTGGGTGTCACTGCCTTTGGCGCTTTATGCGCTCTTTCTCTCCACACTTATTGCGATCCCAGCAGGTATCTTCGCGGCAGCGCGTCGGGGCGGTCCAGGCGATATCGGCATCATGGGCGCCACACAACTGGGCATTGCTGTGCCCAACTTTTGGTTCGCCATGATTTTGGTTTTGGTGTTCGCCATTAACTTAAGATGGTTTAGCGCGGGTGGCTTTGCAGGATGGGAGAAGGGCCTGTGGCCGGGGATGAAGTCCCTAACGCTACCAGCCATTGCTTTGGCTCTGCCACAAGCTGCCATTCTGGCCCGTGTCATGCGATCTGCACTCTTGGACGTTCTTGACGAAGATTACATGCGCACCGCCCGCGCGAAAGGCCTGAGCGCGCGCCAAGCACTGTGGCGACACGGGTTGCGCAATGCAATGATCCCCGTCTTGACCATCCTGGGCCTGCAATTCGCATTCCTCATCGCAGGTGGTATCATCATTGAGCAGGTTTTCTACTTACCTGGCCTTGGGCGCCTGATCTTCCAGTCTATTTCTGCCCGCGATCTCATTGTTGTCGAGAGCGTCGTTATGCTGTTGGTTTTTGCTGTGATCGTTGTGAACTTCCTCGTTGACCTTGCCTATGCCTGGGTGGACCCGCGTCTGAGGCTGCGGACATGAGACCCGCATTGATCTTGGGTGCCGCGCTGTCGGCGCTCTTTTTGGTCGCGGCAGCCCTGTCCTTTGTTTGGACGCCATTTGACCACACGATGCTTGATATCCCCAACAAGCTCAAAGGACCCAATACGTCCAATTGGTTGGGCACAGATCACTTTGGCCGCGATATTGCATCGATGCTGATGGTTGGGGCACGGACGTCGATCGCGGTTGCGGTCGTCGCAGTCGGCATAGGCATGGCGCTGGGGGTTCCGCTTGGGCTATGGGCGGCGGCGCGGCGCGGGTCCTGGCTCGATGAAGTGATTATGCGGGGCAACGACCTGATTTTCGCGTTCCCCTCCTTAGTGATCGCCATACTGATCACTGCGATCTTGGGGGCAGGTGCGGTCAACGCCATTATTGCGATCGGCATCTTCAACATCCCCGTATTCGCCCGTGTCGCACGCGGCGCCGCCATGCCAATCTGGGAGCGTGAGTTTATCCTCGCAGCGCGCGTTGCAGGCAAAAACCGCTTGCGGATCAGCGTTGAACATATCCTACCCAACATCGCCAATTTGCTAATCGTCCAAGGCACAATTCAGTTTTCGCTTGGCATCTTGGCCGAGGCTGCGCTGAGCTATGTCGGGCTGGGCGCGCAACCGCCAACACCAAGTTGGGGGCGAATGCTTGCAGACGCGCAGACCTTGGTCGCGCTAGCGCCACATATGGCACTTATGCCTGGCGTCGCGATAATTCTGACGGTCTTGGGGCTGAACCTTTTGGGCGACGGGTTGCGAGACCTTTTGGACCCGCGCCTCCGTGTGGCCCGCGCATGAGCGTTTTGAGCGTCAAGAACCTCGACTTATCGATCGGAGACACACACGTCCTGCACGCGGTTTCGTTTGCTCTCGACGACGGAGACATTCTCGCAATTACCGGCGAAAGTGGATCCGGCAAGTCCATGACGGCTCTGACCGCGATGCAACTTTTGCCCAAGAGGACGCAAGTGACGGGCGAAGTTCTCTTTAACGGGCGCAATCTTTTGCAACTGCCCGACGCAGAGATGTGCAAAATCCGCGGTCGCGACATTGGAATGGTGTTCCAAGAACCAATGACGGCGCTAAACCCGGTGCAAACCATCGGTGCACAGGTCATGGAGACGATCTTGATCCATGAAGCGTGCAGCCGCGCCGCAGCGGAAGAGCGCGCACGGGATGTTTTAACGCGTGTTGGCTTGCCACCGGACCGCTTTCCAATGTCGCGGTACCCGCACGAATTGTCAGGCGGTCAGCGGCAACGTGTTGTCATCGCCATGGCTATTGCGTTGCGTCCACGGCTTTTAATCGCAGACGAGCCGACAACTGCACTGGACGTGACAACTCAGGCGAAAATTCTCGATCTGCTAAAAGGTCTTGTAGAAGAGAACCGCATGGCGATGCTGATGATCACACATGATCTGGCTGTCGTGGCGCAAATGGCCAACCAGATTTGCGTTATGGAACGTGGACGCATTGTTGAAGCTGGCGTGACGCAAGAGGTTCTGCGCAACCACAAGCATCCCTACACACGCATGCTGTTTGCAGCATCACAGCATGAAGTCGCGTTACCAGACGTTCCGGACGCGGGAACACTTCTCGACGTGCGATCAGTCGTGCGTGAATACACTCTCCCGCGAACGTCGCTGGTCAAATCGCCGGGCGTGTTTCGGGCTGTTGACCAAGTAAGCTTTTCAATCTCGACGGGCGAACGCGTCGGGCTCGTCGGCGAATCTGGGTGCGGAAAATCGACCCTAACACGTGCAATACTTGGACTAGAGCCAATACAGGGCGGAGAAATCTTGCTCAACAACGCGCCTGTCTCTGTAAACAGCGCGAAGATCCAAGTTGTTTTCCAAGATCCCTATGGAAGCTTTAATCCCCGCCATCCTGTGCATCGCCTCGTGACAGAGCCGTTCTACTCCGTGGCCAATGCCCCACATGGTGCCGAACTGCGCGCAAAGGTCGAAGAAACCTTGGAAGCCGTTGGGTTATCGGCACAAGACGCGGACAAATATCCGCATCAATTTTCCGGAGGGCAACGGCAGCGCATCGCAATTGCGCGCGCAGTGATCACGCGCCCAGAGCTGATCTTGTTTGACGAGGCTGTGAGCGCGCTTGATGTGTCGGTTCGCGCGCAGGTTCTGGACCTCATTGCGGCGCTGTGTGACACGTACGGGCTGACATATCTGTTTATTAGCCACGACTTGACTGTCGTTCGGTCCGTCACGGACCGCGTTCTTGTGATGGAGGCAGGCAAGATTGTCGAAGCTGGCGAAACAGAGACGGTTTTTGCAGATCCTCAACACAGTTACACGCGGCATCTTTTGAAGGCCGCTCCAGTTCTACCAAAGCTCGCTTAAGGAGTTTGAACATGACAGAAGCTGCATGGTTTGATCCGTCGGAACTTCTCATTGGATCGAAATGGCGCACGGCCGCCAAGACGCTAACACTTTCGAACCCCTCTGACGGATCGGCATTGGCGCACGTGGCGGGCGGAAGTGCCGAAGATATCGATCAAGCCGTTGCCGCCGCGCACATGGCGCGTGCTGGGGCATGGGGACAGATGACCGCGACGGAGCGGGGCCGCATCCTTACAGAAATCGGTCGCAAGGTTTTGGACCGGGTCGACGATCTGGCGATGTTAGAGGCTCTGGACGTCGGCAAACCGTTGTCGCAAGCCCGCGCAGATGCCGTCGCACTTGCAAGGTACATGGAGTTTTATGGCGGTGCGGCAGACAAAGTCATGGGGGAAACCATACCCTACCTTGATGGCTACACCGTTTATACCTTGCGCGAACCACATGGGGTCACAGGGCACATCGTGCCATGGAACTATCCAATGCAGATTATTGGCAGATCTGTCGGGGCGGCGCTTGCGATGGGGAATGCCTGCGTCTTGAAGCCGGCGGAAGAAGCTTGCTTAACGGCCTTAGCTTTTGCGAGATTGGCAGAGGAGGCAGGTCTTCCACCGGGCGCGCTGAATGTGGTGCCAGGTTTGGGTGCAGAAGCTGGCGCGGCATTGGCCGGGCACTCTGGTGTTCAGCATGTTAGTTTTACCGGTTCGGTGCGCACAGGCGCCTTGGTTCAGCAGGCTGCGGCTGCAAACGTGGTGCCGGTCACTTTGGAACTTGGCGGAAAGTCGCCGCAACTCGTATTTGACGATGCCGACTTGGACGCAGCACTGCCGTTTCTTGTCCGTGCCGGCATTCAAAATGCGGGTCAAACCTGCTCTGCGTCCTCGCGAATACTGGTGCAGACTGGGGTCTACAAAGAGGTTTGTGATCGTATGGCAGACGCGTACACAGCCCTTTCGGTCGGGCCCGCGACCCGGGATTTGCCTGTCGGCCCGCTGATTTCGGACCGGCAGAAGGCCATTGTGGCAGATTTCATTGCACGTGGGCGCGACTTGGACATTATCGCGGAAGGACAGCTCGACAACGCACCCGAGACCGGCGCCTATGTAAAACCAACGCTTTTTGCGGGCGTGTCGCCAGATCATGTTCTGGCCCGTGACGAGATTTTTGGACCCGTGCAGGTCATCATACCCTTTGATACGGAAGAACAGGCTCTAACAATCGCAAACGGTACGGATTACGGACTTGTTGCCTCTGTCTGGACCCAAGATGGCGCACGGCAAATGCGGCTGGCGCGCCGCTTGCATTCGGGTCAAGTGTTTATCAACAATTACGGTGCGGGCGGTGGCGTAGAATTGCCGTTTGGCGGCGTCGGAAAGTCGGGGCATGGTCGAGAAAAGGGTGTTGAGGCCCTCTATGGATTTTCGGCGCTCAAAACAGTTGCGGCATATCACGGATAGAGGACACCATGAGACTGGAAGGAAAGCGCGCCATTGTGACCGGAGCTGCATCAGGTTTTGGCGCGGGCATCGCACGGAAATTCGCACAAGAGGGCGCCACTGTTCTTGTGGCCGACATAAACTTGGACGGTGCAAAAAGCATCGCAGACGAAATTGGCGGTAAGCCATGCTGCGTCGACGTCGGCGAAGATGCGTCTGTCGCGGCTATGGCAGCGCAAGCGGCATCAGACTTGGGTGGCATTGACATCCTTGTGAACAATGCCGGCGTGACGCACCTGCCGCAGGCGATGGAAGATGTGACAGAAGAAGACTTTGATCGCGTCTATACGGTCAACATGAAGTCTGTGTACCTATCCGCAAAACACTTCGTTCCTGTCTTCAAAAAGCAAGGCTCAGGCGCGGTTTTAAACGTCGCTTCGACCGCGGGCGTGTCGCCAAGGCCGCGTCTCAATTGGTACAACGCGTCAAAGGGTTGGATGATCACCGCGACGCGCGCAATGGCTGTCGAATTGGCCCCGTTGGGTATCCGCGTAAATGCGATCAACCCAGTTGCGGGGGAAACACCGCTTTTGCAGTCCTTCATGGGAGAGGACACACCTGAAATCCGGGCCAAGTTCCTGTCCACCATTCCGCTGGGCCGCTTTTCCACACCAGAAGACATGGGCAATGCGGCGTGTTTTCTGTGTTCCGATGAAGCCAGCATGATCACTGGCGTCGCGATGGAAGTGGATGGCGGGCGCTGCATATGACGCCGGGCGCGCGCAACTTGATCACGGATGTTCCAGGGCTGTTGGTTGGCAATGCCAGCAGTGCCGCGATGAAGACGGGCACGACCGTTTTGGGCGCGGACAAGCCCTTCACCGCATCTGTCAGCGTCTTGGGTGGCGCGCCAGGTACGCGCGAAACAGATCTGCTCGCGCCAGACAAGTCAGTTGCCCAAGTCGACGCTTTGGTACTGTCTGGTGGTTCGGCTTATGGGCTTGACGCTTGTTCGGGCGTGTCCGATGCCTTGCGTGCACAAGGGCGCGGCTACCGAGTTGCCGACGCAGTCATCCCGCTGGTTCCCGGTGCGATCATCTTTGATCTCTTGTCAGGGGGGGACATGGGTTGGGTGAACAACCCGTATCGCGATCTGGGTCGTTCGGCATATGCCGCCCTGTCTGACTCGTTTGACTTGGGCTCCGTCGGTGCCGGTACGGGTGCCATGACCGCGATGATGAAAGGTGGACTTGGGTCCGCATCTTTGCGTCTGCCCAACGGCATTACGGTGGGTGCCCTGGTGGCCGCCAATCCGATGGGCGCTGTGACCACACCTGGCGACCGGCATTTTTGGGCAGCACCCTTCGAAATAGGGGACGAATTTGGCGGCATGGGGTCAGATCCGGTAAGCGGCCTTGGGCGAAGCCTGCAAAGTCGCAAAATGACCGGTATTCAGGAACGCACCAACACGACGATCGCAATCGTGGCGACAGATGCGGCTCTAACAAAGTCAGAGTGCCAGCGCGTCGCTGTTATGGCACATGATGGCATTGGACGCGCTTGTGTTCCCGCACATACCCCCGGTGACGGAGACCTTGTCTTTGCCGTCGCAACCGGCGGTAATGCTGACGCGACCGGCGCAATGAACTTAGGCATGATCGGGCACGCATCCGCGGTTTGTCTGTCTCGCGCGATTGCGCGGGGCGTTTACAACGCCAGCCCAGCGCCAAACGATCTTCTGCCAACATGGGGAGAGTTGAATGCCGTATCTTCAACGGCCTGACGCCACCGTTCACTATGAGGTTTCAGGCAACGGGCCGCCGATGCTCTTACTGGCAGGCATGTTATCGGATAGTGCATCTTGGACACCGCTGATCCCTTCGTTAGAGCCACATTTCACGCTCATTCGACCTGATAACCGAAGCACAGGCCGGACGACTCCAAACGACGCGCCCATAGCGATCGCACAGATCGTGGACGACGCCGTGGCGCTTATGGCCAGCCTCGGTCATGCCACCTACGACATTGTCGGCCACTCGCTTGGCGGTCTGATGGGGATGGAAATTGCAGGCCTTTTTCCGGATCGCGTGAACCGTTTGACGATCCTTGCCTCTGCCCCTGTACGCATACCACGCGGAATGGCCATGTTTGAGACATTATTGGCGATCCGTCGCAGTGGATCTATGGGCGAAGAATTGTGGTTGCGCGCGCTCTACCCTTGGATTTTCGGCCCCAAGTTCTTTGAAAACCCGCAGAATGTCGAAAGCGCACTGTCGGCATCGCTGGCGTACCCACATGCGCAGACGGTGGACGCAATGGCGCGTCAAATTTCGGCACTGGGTCAATATCGGCCTCGCGCGCGGATGCAGAACGTGACCGCGCCCACACTCATTGTTCAGGCAGAAGAAGATATCCTCATCCCAAATGCACAGGCGCGCGAAGCCTTTCAGGCGTTGTCGGATGTGCGCTTCACATCAATTGCAGATGCGGGCCATTCAGTCGTATGGGACGCGACAGATGCTGTGGCCCAATCCATTCTCGACTTCGCCGAAAAGCCTTAGCTTAGAGCCCGAAAGTCTAGTATCTTCGCATTCCGGCCAAGCGCACTCATTGCTGCGTCGACGAGACCTGGGATGTCCAAACCTGCATCCGCGTACATCTCGTCCGGGCTGGCTTGATCAATGAACCGGTCTGGCAGGTGCATTGTGCGCACTTTCAACCCGCGATCCAAAAGCCCCTCTGCGGCCATATTCTGCAGAACCATCGCCCCGAAGCCGCCAATTGCGCCCTGCTCCACCGTGATCAGCGCGTTGTGATGCGCCTCCAACTGCCGGATCAGGTCCATATCCAGCGGTTTGGCAAAGCGTGCATCTGCAATCGTGCAAGTGACACCTTCGGCGGCCAGCCGTTCGGCGGCTTTCTCAATCTCGGGCAGCATCGGGCCAAACGACAAGAATGCGACATCCCCTTGACCGCCTGACACGATACGCCCTTTACCGATCTCAAGTGGCGTACCATTTTGTGGGATCTCGACCCCCGTGCCCGATCCGCGCGGGTAGCGAAGGGCAATCGGGCCACTGTCGTGCTGGAGAGCTGTTTCCATCATATGGACCAACTCGGCCTCATCGGCGGCGGCCATGACGACCATGCCCGGGAGACTGGCGAGATAACCGACGTCAAAGGAGCCTGCATGCGTCGCACCATCGGCGCCCACCAGGCCCGCGCGGTCGATGCAAAAGCGTACTGGAAGGCCTTGTAGAGCCACATCATGCACCACTTGGTCATAGCCACGTTGCAGGAATGTCGAGTAAATCGCGCAGAAAGGCTTGAGCCCGCTTGCCGCCATAGCAGCAGAGAACGTGACGGCGTGCTGTTCTGCGATACCCACATCAAACACGCGGCCTGGGAACTGTTTTTCCATGATATTGACGCCGGTGCCTGACGGCATTGCAGCGGTCACCGCAACAACGGCGGGGTCTCGGCGCGCAGCATCTGTCAGCGCCTCGCCAAAGACAGACGTGTAGGACGGCGCATTTGGTTTGCCCTTGGATTGGATGCCGCTTTCGACATCGAACTTGGACACACCGTGATACTTGTCAGCAGACCCTTCCGCAGGCGCGTACCCTTTGCCCTTCACTGTGCAGGCGTGGATCAAAACGGGCCCTGTGGCGCGGGCGCGGGCTGCGCGCAAAACGTGCAACAGGTCTGCCATGTTGTGACCATCGACCGGCCCAACATACTCAAAGCCCAACTCTTCGAAGAACGTGCCCTTGTCCTCAATCCCGGTAACCATCTCACGCGCCTTACGCGCACTACCGCGCACCGGGCGCGGCATAGCGGCTTCCATCGTGTCAGCCATAACGCGGAACGCGCCGAACGGACCCGCGTTTGAGAGGTTTGACAGGTAGTTCGACATCGCGCCGACCGGCGGTGCGATGGACATTTCGTTGTCGTTGAGGATCACAAACAGGCGGCGGCCCTCACTGCCCGCGTTGTTTAAGGCCTCATAGGCCATGCCAGCGCTGATCGACCCGTCACCGATCACAGCGATCGCGTCGCCAGTTGGTTGGCCCATATCGCGCCCGACCGTGAAGCCGAGTGCAGCTGAGATCGACGTGGATGAATGCGCCGCACCAAAGGGGTCATACGGACTTTCTGACCGTTTCGTGAAACCGCTCAACCCATCTTTCTGGCGCAGCGTCCGGATACGATCCCGCCGACCGGTCAGGATTTTGTGGGGATAGCATTGGTGTCCGACGTCCCAAATCAGCTTGTCGCGTGGGCAATCAAACACAGCGTGGATGGCGACTGTAAGTTCGACAACTCCGAGACTAGAGCCTAAATGACCGCCTGTCTCGGATACGGTCGACACCGTCTCGGCCCGCAGTTCATCGGCCAACTGAGCAAGCTCCGCGTCGCTGAGAGCCTTGAGGTCAGCGGGACTGGCCACACGATCTAGCGTGGGGGTGATTGGTCGGGTCATGGCGCACGTCTCCCGTGTTTTGGTCGCTTCCCTGGAAGAAAGCGCCCGTATGAGAAGTTTCGTTCACATACGGGCGCCAGTTTCCTGTAGCCAACAGGAAGGGAACCAAGGCCCGAGGACCTCGTGCCCGGACCCGGGAAGCCGTGGGTCCGTGCCTGGCAAAGTGCGGCTGTCATCTAGGAGGAAAGCACAGCCGCACCATTCGTGTTCGCCGTCACTCAGCGGCGTATTCGGGCGGATCGCTCGAGGCCAGTTCCGGCCAATCCGCAATGACATTCAGACCCTGCATGGGACGTTGGTAGCCCTTGTGGCAGGTCCGGCATGCGGCCTTGGGCGCGTCGCCATAAATCGGACCCAACCGGTTTTCGGGATACGTGTCCTTCAGCGGGATCAGATAGTCTGCGTTCATCTCGATCACCATCTGGCGCCCAAGCTGTGCGAGGCTCCATTGCGGCGTAAACTGCTCTGGATCATAGAACGCGCGGCTGTTGTGGCAGAACACACAGTTCACCCCGAGCGAATTCGCGAAGTAATTCATCAGCGAATAGGTCATCTCGGTCTTTTGGATCGTGTGCACGTCCTCATCCATACCAGGCACGCCCGCAACACGGCTTTCCAGATCGTGCACGTTCACGTAGCTGTCTGGATCGGTCAGATAGACCTCCAGCGCACTGGACGGCAGCGATGTGGATTGGCTGAGCGAGGTTGCGCGGTTCTGCACTGACGCCCAGCTGCCCGTAGACTCTGTTACCGGAGTGATATTGAACCAGATGTCCGACGGCACATTTTGACCGCGGTGGCAGGTGTAACAGTTCACCCCAACCTCTGCGACGCCATTCACGTGGCCATCCCAACTGTCGTTGATGTTCTGGGTCATCTCGATCATGCGCCGCGAGACGACTTTGGTGTAAAGGTCGTCATGGGCGAACTCACCCTCGTCGCCGTGGCAATAGGCACAACCCTCTTCGGGCGCGACCCATTGCGTGATGGCGTTCATCAGACGGTTGAAGTTGTCTTCGGTCAAATCGCCCAGCACTTGGACATTCTCATAAATGTCTTTGGCCAGATCCTCGCCGCCTTCAGGGACATAAGGTTCCTCGGTGTAGTAGTCTTCGATGGTTGGATCGGCTTTGACCACTTGCGCCGAGAATTCGGGCACCGACATGCCGATGCCGCGCGGACCGGTCTGCATCGACGTGGTGGCAAAGGGCTGCCCCCACGTGATGATCATGATCGCGAAGAAGACTGCGCCGCCAAGGACACCGATGAGGATTGCCGGGCCAAAGATGTTGGTCGGGTTTTCCCGGTTCCAGTCATTAAACCACTTAGGTAGCATCGCCCTTACTCCTTCCCGATAAAGGCTTCGTAGGAGCCATAGTCTTCGTAGCCATATGAGCCGTCATAGAGCGGTGCGAAGTTGTGCTCTTGCGCCCAGATGAACCAGTTGTCGACGACCGTGCCGGTCAGCAGGATGCCGATGCCGCCCGTTATCGGTGTGAGCATGGCAAACCAGATCGCCCAACGGTGGATCCCTTCCATCGTCGCGTTGAACCCCATGGTCCAGCGCCAGAAGAGTGCCGCGCGTTCCGTGGCGGTGCCGCGATCCACGATCTGCTCCAACTCCCGGTCGCCGCCATAGCGGGTCACAGCCAGAATGGTTGCGCCATGCATCGCAAAGAGCAGGACAGAGCCATAAAGGAACACGATCGAGAGGCAGTGGAACGGGTTGTAGTAAAGGTTGCCGTACCGGATCGAGAACGCGGTGGTCCAGTCCAGGTGCGGGAAGATCCCATAAGGCACAGCCTCAGACCAGCTTCCCATCAGGATCGGACGGAACAGACCCAACACAAGAAAGAGCCAGATCGCACTGAGGAAGGCCCAGGCCACGTGCTTGCCCATCTTATGTTGCTGCGCCAACAGGTAGGTGCGCAACCACCATGTCATCACTGACACGAGTAGGAAAAAACTCGCGATGATGTACCACCCGCCTGCATCCAGCGGCGGCATAGACAGACCATATTCAGGCGCCGGCGGCTCAAGCGCCAGCCAGAAGAGCTGCCGCAGAAACTCAGGGATCGAGTAGCTGACCTGTGCCAGCATGTTCATCCCCACGATGACGAACCAAATCGCGCCAGTTGCCAGCGAAATGACCCCAGTCCAGCCAAGATAGAAGGGCCCCAACTGCGCGTTGCCAAGCCAGCCAACAAGGGTCGAGAAGAACGGGTTGCCGATCCGCTCCTTCATCATCTTGTTTTCGTTGTCCATGCCCCATTCGGGTTTTGCCTGGACCTGCACTTGGGTGAAGATGTTCTGATATTCAGGATAGACGATCATAGCTTATATCCCCTGGTTAGAGCCCCAAATCGGGAGCTCGAGCCACCAGTTCCACCACTCGGGCCAACCGGCCGTCCAGACCGGACCAGAGATGATGATGCAGACAGCGCTAAAGAAAACGGCGTTGATCGCCAGAAGGAAACCGACACGGTGAATGCCCAACGTGCCGACGGAATAGCCAATGAAGTCGCGGAAGAACGTGTCTTCATGATCCGGCGTCTTCATCTCTTCACCCTCTTCCGGGTTTGCTGCCGACAAGATCAGCGCGCCGTGTAGGGCGAGGGCGAGCGTGGTGGTGAAGAACAGCGTCACCGCCAGCATATGCGCAGGATTGTAGTGGAAATGCAGATAGGCGTAGCCGGTGTTCGATACCCAATCGAGGTGGCTGAAAATGCCGTACGGGAACCCGTGTCCCCAGGCGCCCATCAAAAGCGGGCGGAAGATAACCAGCGTGACATAGGCAAGGATGGCGAAACTGAAGGCGAAGGGCACGTGGTAGCCCATGCCAAGCTTACGGCAGATCTCTACCTCGCGTAGCGCCCAAGACAGGAACGCACCAGTCGCACAGATCGTAATAATCTGCCAAAGGCCCCCATCTGCCAGCGGCGCCAGGCCCAGACCGTAACTCAGATCCGGCGGCGCAATGTTGATCAGCCACGGGTTAAACGTGCCTTGCAGCGACGCCCCCCAAAAAATCAGAATAGTGCCTAACAAGGCGAAAAAAGCCCCCGTGACACCAAAGAAGCCGACGTAGAAGGGCCCGACCCAGAAGTCGAACAAATCGCCCCCGATCAGCGTCCCTCCGCGAATGCGATATTTTCTCTCGAAGCTGAGCAAAGCCATCTTCTACCATCCTTCGTGATCGGCCCTCGCAAGGAGGGTCCGTTAGCGTGGGGTTTGCTGCGGGCGAGCGGGGCGCACTGATCCCCGCCCGCAGCTTTTGGCTTTCACCTCAACAGGTTTACTCGTCCGCGTACTTGACCGCGGCGTTGTCGAACCAGTTGAAGTGATCCGTGCTGAGCAGGACGAGGTGAATCATCGCAGCCAGCAGGAAGAGGAAGACGCCTTGCGCGACGAAAACGCGGCGTGGGTCAAAAATGAGCCAGATCTTGTAGAACTTTGCCATGATTTACCCTTTCCTCAGAACCAAGGCAGCACGATGAACACTGCCAAATGTGCAATCACTGCGACGGCCACGAAAAGCCAGAGCCCTTGCATATAGACAGAGTGCAGTTCCTGCGCCTGTTCGTCTGTGAGACCTGTGAAAGACAGGTCGCTCCGATCAGCCATAAGATATCCTCCGGATAGTTATGCTGACGCCGCGCACCCCGCGGCTGGGTCCACCTGGTGGGGGTGCCACCAGCTGGGCTCTGTCTGCCGTCACCAGCAGCCAGTCTCGACATCGTCCAGGCGCACATAAGGACGAAATTGAGTATGTTAGTGCCTTATCCATGAAAGATCATAGGCGTGATGATCCGGGCCTGAGACCAGGCCGACGTGATCGGGTTTTGGCGCTTAAAGCTGCCGGTTCTGGCAACGCCCAAGAGCCATGTGAAACAACTCAGCGGCAACGTGGCGACGAAGATGACGGCGAAATACGTCATGAATTCGGCCTTTGGCGCTTTGCGGATGCGCGGGCTCTCGGCCTCGACTTGGTGTTGTGTGATATCGGTCATGTTTGACCCTCCCCGTCTGTTCCGGCGGCCGCCGGATCCAATGCGCGCACAGTTGATAAATCCACCTTGTCGTCACCTGCTTCTAACGCGGCCTTTTCGGCAGCGTCGCGTAGGGACTTGGCGGCAGAAATTCTGGTCAGAATGGGATGCGTGGCGACGATGCGGTCCAGCATCGCTTGCGCCTCCGGCTCCCACGGCAAATCCCGCTTCAGCGTTGTCGGCGTGGCCTCAACCGCGTCCATTTCGGTGCCCAGCGGCAGGATATGGAACAGCGCGTCAAAAAGGCCGTTGCACACCTCTTGGATCACATATGTCGCACCGGAATAACCCATGAAGGGTGTGCCTGTCGCACGCCGGATCGCGGCACCCGGGAAACTCGCAGGGATGAACGCTGGCTGCGGTCCATGTCCACCTTTCAGCTCCGCAAGGTACATTTTCTCGTTGATAGAGCCAAAAACGACCAACGGACGGTGCTGCGCCATTAGGCTGCGCACTTCCTCGTTGTTGGTCTTCGCCCCGGCACTACGCGCGACCGCAAAGGCACATGGCAGCCCCATATCTTCTTCCAGAAAGAGCCGCATGCCACGCGCATAGGTTTCGTTGGCAACGATCCCGAAGGAAGCGGTGGCAAAGAAGTCCTGTGTCACCGAACGCCAAAGATCCCAGACCGGTTTAAGGGTCGAGTGCTTCTCTCGCGTGATAAAAGGTTCGGGGTCGAGGCCCACGAGGTTCCCCAGTGCGCGCAGGAACTTCGTTGTGCTCTCGACCCCTATCGGCGCTTGCAAGTATGGCTTGGCAAGAAGCTCACACAGCCCGCGTCCGAACTCGCGGTACATGCAGATATTCACATCTGCATTCACCAAATTTCGCATTTCGGCCACATGGGCGCCCAGCGGCATCACCATGTTGACCTCGCATCCGATGCCTTCGACCAGCCTGCGGATCTCCACGAGGTCAGAGGGCATGTTGAAGGTGCCGTACATCGGGCCCAGGATATTGACCCGTGGCTTGGCACCCTCTTCGCGTTTCTTTTCAGGCGGCATGCGCCCCTTGGTCATCCCAAACTCAGTAAAGATCCACGTCATCGCCCGGTCGGCAGCTTCCCACTGATCTTCGTCAATGGTGCGCGGTAGGAAGCGTTGGATATTGGTGCCCATCGGGGTGACGCCGCCACCGATCATCTCGGCGATAGATCCGGTCACCACAACGGCCGGCAAAGCAGGGTCTAACGTGCCCCAAGCGCGCTTCATCGCACCCTCGGTGCCGTCGCGACCCAACTCCTCTTCGCCCAGGCCAGTCACCACAATCGGCAACTCATGTGGCGGCAAGGCATCGGTGTAGTGCAACACAGAGGTCACCGGCAGGTTTTCACAGCCAACCGGACCATCAATCACGCATTGCAAGCCCTTAACGGCGCAGAACGCATAAACAGCGCCCCAATAGCCACCGGCGCGGTCATGATCTTGGATCAGCACGACCCCGCCCCCTTCATTGGTCCAAAAATACTCAAATCCCAGCGCATCAAATCATCTCCGCCGCTTTGGCAGCTTTGGCTTGACGCTCCAGCTTCTTGAGGTTCTGCGCCCGGAACTCGGGCCGAAGGTTTGGATCGCCCTCCCAGACACCCGCCGTATCTTCAGAGCCGACGCCCTCAAAGAAGGCCTTCATGTGTTCCATCCGGCCTTTATTGGCGATGGCGGCATTCACGACCTGGCCCAAGGACCCGGCCCCAGCAGGTCCCATCAAGGGCCGCGCAGAGATTAAGTTGGTGAAATAGAGGCCCGGAATGGCCAGTTCTTTGGCCTTCTGCACAACCGGGGTCGTACCAATCGCCAGATCCGGCTGGAACGCCTCCATCGCCGCGCAATCATCTTCCAGCGACGCACGGAACTTCACGTCAACGCCTTTGGCAGCGAGCCAATCCGCGTCGTCGGTGTTGTAAGGTGTTTTTGCGCAGGCCGTGCCCACATAGGGAATGTCTGCGCCACTTTCGATCAAGAGACGCGCAACCAGCAACTCGGACCCTTCGTAGCCCGAGAGCGTGATGCGCCCATTGATCGGCACAGAGGCCAACGCGCCTTTGATCGCTGGGACGAGGCCGTTCAAAGCATCGCCCACTGTCTTTTCACCCACATTGAACGTGTCGCCAATGGCTTTGAGCCAATTGACGGTCCCGTCCAACCCAACAGGCGCGCTGCCCAGGATGGGTCGCCCGGCGGCTTCGAACTCGCGGATCGCGGCAGTGTAGAACGGATGAATCGCGGC
>CAWUIP010000064.1:0-18710 GCA_963922415.1 uncultured Aliishimia sp.
TGCAGCGATGTGCCCCAAGCGCACTGTGTTAAACTTTGTGAGGGCAAGATTTGCCGCGAGTTATGCAATTCTAAAATAGGTTGTTTTGGAATTGGATTTGGTCATGTGTTAATATCACGTTTGAATTGTAATTCTGAAATAGCCGAAACCTATCCAAAATTGCACTTTTCCGAGGAACGGCGCGCGACCTTGGCGTTTTTCCGTGTGCCCCCGCGAGGCGATGAGCGGGGAGGGGGCAAACACCGATTGGGCCATTCAGGAAACTATGACTATTTTGAGACTGAGCGATCCCCTGCGCAAGACTCCGCTCAGTGTGCGATCCTGTGTCGGCACGCTGCGGTGTGACAGGACTGGAGGTTGTCTGTTCCCTAGCGACGTGTGCCTCGAACCTCTGATGGTAGTGGTGTAAGCTATTGGCAATAAAACAGAAAATTGAACGCTGGTTGTGTTCAGTGTGGGGTATAGATTTCGCAAAACACAGTTCGCATAGGCTGGGGCAGTGTTTCGATGGGAGCTCAACGCGTCTGAATGTTGTAAACTGTATGAGACGCTTGCGGTCGTTTGGCGGCGCCAAGGCCAGAAATGTGGCGTTGCTGTGGCATGGTCGACGCACCTGCGATGCGTCTTCTGACCGCGGGGACACCCAGGCCAAAGTGATTCGCGCAAGTCCGTGCACAATGTTGTGAATGCCGCTGTATTGGATATGAATATTTCTCTTTATGCGAGTGCTAAGAGTCGATTTTTTGATCTGAGACGGCCAGCGGGGCGTATCATTCAAATTTTCTATATTCCAGAACTGGGAAATTGGGATATACAGGCCCGAGGAGTTGGGTGTGTGACTGTGTAAGGAAGGGTAAGCCAGTTTAGGCTTTGGGTTAACGGATTTTCCTTCGGATATTTGACGTTCTTGAAGCACTTACTGCAAAGCAGATGATCGCGGTGCGTTTGCACCAGATGTCTAACCGACCACACAGAACTCAACATGGATCGAAGCCGCGCGGCGATTGAGACCGCGTTGCAACTAATGAGTTTTCGGGGCGTTGTGTCCCGTTTGTCTGGGGGAATAGACATGACATATAAAAGCTACGAAGTAACGGCTTTCACAGAAGCCGATCTTTTGACAGGGAATGACAAAAGCCTTGGCTGCGGCGACAGCTTCACAATGCCTGGCTCCGCGACAACCTGCATTACAGTCAAAGACAATGACGTTTTCCTAAGCGGCGACTCGCGTCGCAATGAAAACTCGGACGACAAAAAAGGTCAGACAGCGAGCATCACTGGCGAGAACGGTGAAGAGCTGGGCAATGGCGGCCAAATCTACGCTGAGTTCTACTACTGGGTCTGCGATACCGAAGGCAACTGGTACGTCATGATCGAGATCGAACAGGAGCGTACGAACGACGACTTCTATACGTTCTACACCGGTCACGGCTACGACGTTCCCCCAGAAGGCGCAGAACTGACAGTTTACAGCCGCTGCAACGTCTCGGGCAATTGGCTGGACTACAAGTGCCTGGACGCGGGCGAAAAGGAAGAAAAAGACCCTTGGGCGTTCGACGAAGACACCTGCACCTACACTGTTGAAGCTGAGTGCTGGGACCTGCACAACTTCAAAGTTGTCGACGGCGACCAAGCGTCGGGCGGCGAGTTGGTGAAAATCTCGGGGAACGACGGCAAAATCTCCACCGACTTCGGTGGCGAAAGCGGCGTTTACAACATGACCATCTGCGCCCAGGACGAAACCGACGGCGTGTCCAAGCTGATGATCTACGTCAACGGTGAATTCCAGCAGACCGTCAAGCTGAACCAGCAATCCGACGGTGGCGGCTCCAACAACGGTGGTTTCTCGGAGTTCACGCTGAACGGTCTGGAAATCGCGGAAGGCGACAAGGTCGAGATCCGCGCTTGGAAAGATGGCGGCGAATTTGTCCGCATCGACGCGATCAAGTTCGAGCAAGTCAAATTCGAAGAGTGCGACCTGCCGGGTGCCGTTAAACTGGACTTTGAAGGCTTCGCGGCTGGCGACGTTCTGACAGATCTTGACGGTCTGACCATCTCCGCGACAGGCGGTTCGGGCGAGGCGATGATCTTCGACAGCCAGAACCCAACTGGCGGTGACGGCGATCTGGAAACGCAAGTCGCCCAATTGGGCAACGTTCTGATCGTGTCCGAAGACGGTGACAGCTCTGACCCAGATGATGTGGTCGGCGGCACAATCACATTCGACTTCGACAATCCTTCGACCATCTTCGATCTGAAGTTCATCGACACCGAAGAAGGCGGCACTGTGACGCTGACGCTGGCCGATGGCTCGACCCAGACGTTTGACGTGCCAGAGCTGGTCAACGGCGGTGTTGGCCAGTTGGTCATGGATGTCGAGAATGTCGTGTCCATGGAAGTGGCGCTCGACGGCTCTGGCGCGATCGACGATCTGTGCTGGGTCCCTGGCGAACCGCCCTTGGGCTCTCTGTCGGGCCGTTACTTCTGTGACGTGAACCGCGACGATGTCGACAATAACGAGCCAGGTGTGGCAGGTATTGTCGTGTACCTGCTGGATGCGAACGGCAACCGCACAGGCGAGTCGACAACCACAGACTCCGACGGGAACTATTCCTTCACCGATCTGGAAGCGGGCACATACGGCGTTGAATTTGCTGAAGCGCCAGCGGGCAAGACGTTCGTCTCTCCGAATGCTGGCAACGACGACAGCATTGACAGCGATGCGATCGCAAACAGCGACGGTTCGGCAACAATTTCCACGATCGTCGTTGTTGCAGGGGAAAACACGCCTGACAACGATGTAGGCGTCGAGTTCCTCCCCGGCTCTCTCTCGGGTCGTTATTTCTGCGACGATGACCGGGACGGTCTGGACAATGATGGCCCCAACGGAACAGCGAGCGCTGGTATCGCAGGCGTTGTGGTCATGCTTCTGGACGCCGGCGGCAACGCAGCGGTCGACATTGACGGCAACCCAGTTGCAGCCGTCATGACCGATAGCGACGGCAACTATTCCTTCGGGAACCTCGCGGCTGGCGACTACAGCGTGAAGTTCACTGACCCCAATGGTGTTGTCGATGGTAAGTTCCTGACCACTGCGAATGTTGATGCCGACAACAATGGCGTCGACGACGATGATGCATTGGACAGCGACGCCATCGGAGACAGCGTCATGTCCCAGATCGATAACATCACAGTGGTCGCAGGTCAGGACACGCCCGACAATGACGCAGGCGTCTTCCCGAATGAAGCGCCAACTGCTTCTAACGACATGGGTATGGCGTGCGTTGGCGATGACATCACGATCGATCTCAGCGACAATTACGAAGATACTGACAGTGCGTCCGTGTCCATCACAATGCTGGGTGGCGTGAACACAGCAGGCAATGGTTCGTTTACACTGGATGGTGTTGCAGACCTAGCCGGCGGTGGGACTTTTTCGTTCGAGGATCTTGAGGTTACGCGATCAGGCGACACTTTCGTGTTTGATGGCACGGATGCGTTTTCGGAACTCCTGATTGGTCAAAAAGCAACTGCGAGCTTTGAGTTCAAGGTTGTCGACAGCGATGGAGCAAGTGTCACAGCTTCGGTTGATGTCGCGTTCTGCGGTGCCAAGAACACTCTGGACACGATTGCGGACAACCTTCCAACCAGCCTGCAGTTTACGTTGGACCTGCTGACTGAAGACAACTTCATTGACGCATACACTATGCAAGTTTCTGGCTCCGGCGATGCACGTTTCGACGGCATGACTTTCGAAGCTGCATACTGCATCGATGCGACGCTTCCGATCACGACAACGATCCTGACAACAGCGGATGTTTCGGTTGCAAATGAAGCAAATGCTCTAGCAGCAGGTCTTTCAGCTCAGGCGGCGGCCGATATTGATTTGGTCAACTGGATCATCAACCAAGACTTTACATCGCAGGACAATGGCGATGGCTTGGGCGATACATACACAGATCTGGAAGTCCAAGAGGCGGTCTGGAGTATTCTCAACGGCCAAACCTTCGCGATCAACACTGGCGCACTCCCTGCCGGTTTTGCTGACGATGATGAAGACGGGGTTCGTGAGCCAGGCGAGAATGGTACTCTCGAAAATGTCGCTGAGATCGTTGCACTTGCTGAGGCACAAGGTGAAGGCTTCGAAGCCGGTGAAGGTCAACTCGTGGGATTGATCCTTGATCCTACAAGCCCATCGAGCCAGCAACAGCCGTTTTTGATCGCCGTTGAGTTTGACGAACTCGCGCAGGATTGCTTCTGCTTCTAAGTTGCACACAATTTGGTCGTCCGACAGAGTTCGGGCGACCAGCACCAATTGCGGAGGTTGACCTCTGCTCACCTAGCAACGAATGTTGCATTAACTCGTAAAGGAGAAGGTTATGAAAAAGACTTTCATCGCAGCGGTTGCTACACTTGCATCCTCCACAGGTGCATTTGCATTCGCAACTAACCCGCCTGCAGACGTGCCGGAAATTTCCGCACTGGAAGGCACAGCGGCAATCGCAGCTCTTGCAGCTGTTGTTCTGCTGGCATGGGAGCGTCGCCGTCGCGCGGCTTAATCCCTAGCTTGTAAAATCAACAGGTCCGCTCTTGTTCAGGGCGGGCCTGTTTTTTTTGTGGATGGCTAAGGATCGCTGCTGAGCGTTTCGAGGAAGGCAACCAGGTCTTGGACGTCTCGGGCGCTTAGCCCCAGGGGGCGCAGTATTGCCTCGCCATCTGTGTGCAATCGCTCTTGGTTGATCTCGTTGTAGTGTTCCACCACGGAGGCCAAGTTTGGACGCGATCCGTCGTGCATATAGGGGCCGGTTTTGGCGACGTTGCGCAGGCCCGGCACTTTGAACGTGCCGAAGTCGGCGTGGCTTTGGCGTACGGTGCGGACGGCCCAGGCCCCGGACCGCGTTGGGTCGTCTGACCAGCGACTGTCGAGCGTATAGGGGCTGGTCAACAGCGCCGCGAGACCCGCATGGCGTCCCGGATCCACGCGGGTTGGCGTGATGAAGTAGGGCATACCGGCATCGTGAAACTCGCCATTGGTGAAGAGCGGGCCTGCGTGGCAGAATGTGCATTGGCCGTGCCCCACAAAGATCCGCAATCCGCGTTGAGCGGACTGCGGGTAGGTGGCTGCCGCCTTATGGTCGCCGGTTGCGAGCGCTGATCGAAAGCGGTCAAAGGGTGTTTCGCCTGTCGTCAGTGTTTCAATATATGCGGCGAGCAACTTACCCACATCGACCAGCGTTTCGTCGGCTGTTTGATCTGAGATCGGGCCTGCCAGCGCCTCAAACGCGGGTGCGTGTGCGCCGGTTAGAAGTGCTGTTTGCAAGCTGCCCGGCGTGTGGTTCATTTCAAGGTGAGACAGGATCGGCGTCAGGCTTTGCGCCCAGAGGCTGTCTGTGTCACCGCCCCAGCCGAACCAGCGCGAGAAGGCCAGGTTCCAAAGGCTTTGCGTGTTGCGGTCCAGACGTGTGCCGCGGACCTCTGGGCGCGTTTCCCCATCGGTGAACGCCTTCTGGGGATCGTGGCAGGTTGCACAACTGAAGCCGCCGTCTGCAGACAACGTGGTATCGTGGAACAGGCGTGCGCCGAGTGCGATGGCCGCGGGCACTTGAGAGAAGCGATTGCTGGGATCCGCAGGCGGGTCTTGTGGCCACGGTCCGTGGCGCAGGGTGGCCGCAATTTCGGTGTCGGTTAGGATCACTTGTGCTGCGAGTGGGAGACCCGCGATGCTGAGCCAAATGCTGAGGCACAGACGTATCATTCGATTTCAGTGTCGAGCGAGAAGAGGCGTGGTGTCTCGGGGGCGGGGGCTTCAACTTGGATCTGCCAAAGGCCCGGCATATGAAACACAAGCCCTGTCACCGTAAAGCGCCCTGCGCCGGTGTGTGTCACGTGCGGGCTGTAGTTCATCCCGTGTTGATGACGCGGCATGATCGCGTCCACGCGGAGGGTGTCGATGTCGTCCGTACAGACGAAAAGGCGCATGTCGAAGGGGCGCGAGACGGTGATTTCGTCGATAACTGCATAGAGGGTTGGAGGGTGTCCGTCCTCGGCGACAAAGGGCACGGCGGATGTGGGCACGTCGCAGGCCCAGCCGATGGCTGGCAGGATCGACAGCACCAAAGCCGAGTTGCGGATCATTCTTGAGACAGCATGTCGGTGGCGTTCTGAAAGGCAATGCCGCGAGCGATCTCTTCGGGCAGGTCCTTCAGCCAGTGGCGCGTGAACGCCGCATGTTCGCGCACATAGTACCACCGTTCGGGGGCGAAGGTGTCTGTGCCGACCATGAAGCGGTCCGGGTGCGCGAGAAACGCTTTCTCCCACTCTGGATCTAGGCCGCCTCGGCCCGCCATGTCTGATCTATAGGCCAGATCGGCCCAAAGGCGTGGATAGGTATTCAGCGCGTCGGCGACCTCTGCTGGGTCATCAAACCCGGAATGCGCCCAGAGAACGCGTGCCTCTGGCCAAGTGTCAAAGATGAGGTCAACCGCCGCTCGATCCCCGTGGTGATGGAGGATCAAGTTTCTTTCGCGCGCAAGATCGATCAAGCGTTGCAGAACCGGCGTTTTGATGTCGTTGCCGTAGGCGTGAAATTCACCAATAGCCGTATAGTCGAACGCGGCCAGACGCGTTTCGAGGTAATCGATAACGCTTGGGTCATGCATCCATGTGGAAATCTCGCCCCGCCGTCTATAGGGCCGCAACGCGGGAACAATGATGTCGGGGGCTGCGGCTTTCAGCTTTTGGGTGCCATCGTCGTCAGAACTGGAGACCAGCGCTTTTACGACACCTGCATCGCGCAGAATTTGGGCCACATCTTGGGGTGGGATCATCCTTACGGCGTCGTGGCTGTAGTGGATATGTGCATCAAAAATTGGAAGCTCTTCGGCCAGTATCGGCGTTGCAATCGTAAAGGCGCAAAGGGCTAGGAGGTACTTCATGTTCGGTCCTGCGAGTGGGTGTTTGGTTCTTGGTCCATATTATCGATTTTTGTGTGGATTTGCGAATATAATCGGAATGTTTGCGCTCCACTGTTTAAATCTACGCTGCCGATGCTGGAACACAGTTTAGAATGATGCCGCTAAATTTCCAGATTTGACAGATTTCGCTAAATAATCGATATTATGGACGTAAGGAGTTGAGGTATGAACATTGCAGACGTCGTCGTAAGCGATGGTTCGGCGACCCAAAAATCTTACCATACGTTGCGGCATATGATCGTGACCGGTGTGCTGAAGCCCGGCGAGAAGTTGAAGATTGACGATTTGCGCAAGCGGTTGGAGACAGGCGCGTCGCCCATTCGCGAAGCGTTGAGCCTGTTGACCTCTGACAATCTGGTGGAGCGGTTGGATCAGCGTGGGTTTCGCACAGCGCCAGTGAGTGCGGCGAACTTCAAAGAGATCCTGAATCTGCGCTGCACGCTAGAGGACTTGGCGCTGCGGGCCAGTATCGCGCGTGCCACGCAGGATTGGGAAGAGGCGATTGTGTTGGCGCATCACCGCATGCAGCGGGCCAAGGCGCGCGATCCAGAGGATTTCGAGGTGCAGCACAAGGCGTTTCACATGGCGCTGCTGGCCAATGCGGAGTCGCCGATTTTGCTGAAATTCTGTTCGCAGCTTTACGATCTGAACATTCGGTACCGCTATCTTGCGGGCAGTTCGCTGAGCTATCAGCAGCGCGATGTGGGCGACGAACATCGCATAATCCTAGAGGCGGCTGTGGCGCTGGATGCGGACACGGCGAGCGCGCATCTTCTGCGGCACTATACGACCACCGGCGCGTTTCTGTCTGGGCTTTTGGGGGATGGCGGTTTAGGCGGCGACCAGGGTTAGATCGAAGGTCACTTTCAGGAAATCACCAGGCACTTTGCCCGAAAGGTCAAACCCGTCGTTGGGGAAGCTTCCAGCCGGCATTTCTTCGTACTGCATCACCAGATCCTCACGCACACCAAAGACTGTGTCTTGGTCGAGATAGGGATCATCTTCGGGGAAGACCTCGGTCACCAGGGGTTTGAACCCGTCTGCCTCAGCAATGAAGTGCAGGTGCGACGGCCGCCAAGGGTGGCGCCCGCAGGCGCGTAGGATGTCGCCCACCGGCCCATCGGTGGGCACGGTGTATTCCACGGGCTTCACCGTGGTGAACGCATAGCGCCCATCGGCGCCCACGGTTTGCAGACCGTGGAAGGAATAGGTGTCTTGGTCAGGGTCCTGGCTGGAGTAGAGCCCATTGGGCGCGGTTTGCCAGATATCGAGTGTCGCGCCGGGAATGGGCGCGCCAGAGGGGTCTTTGACCACCCCTTCGACCAGCACCACGGGCCCTTCAAAGTCGCGTTTCATGTCTGCGCCAACGGGCAGTTCGGGCGAGCCTGTGATGTGAAACGGCCCCAGAACCGAGGATGACGTCCCATCGGGCCGGTTGTGCAGCATGTCGACCAGGGACGACAGGCCCAGCACGTCCGACAGCAAGACAAATTCGTGCCGTTCTTTGTCGGATATGGCGCCTGCGGCTTCCAGAAATTCGATGCCCTTGTTCCATTCGGCATGGGTCAGGTTCACCTCTTTGGCGAAGGCGTGCAGGTGGGTGACGAGGCTGCCCATAACCTCGCGCAGGCGTGGGTCCACGTCCTGGCCCAGATACCCCATGAAAACGTCGGTTATGTTGTCCTTGGTCACGTCACGCATCAGAGGGTCCTCGGTCTATAGAAGGGCAAGGCTGAGTATCGGAAAGCGGATCAGGATGATCAGCACCAAAAGCATCACAAAGGCGAAGGGCAGCGCGCCTAGGAAGACGTCCTTGAGCTTGATCCGGTCATCGTCCAGCGTGGCTTTGATCACGAAACAACTGAGCCCCAGGGGCGGGGTCAACAGCCCGATCTCGGCGGCGACAACGGCGACGATGCCGAACCACACCAGGCTGAGCCCCATGGTTTCGATCAGCCCCAGAAAGAGCGGCACGACGATCAGGATGATCGAGGCGGTGTCGAGGATGGTGCCCAGAAAGAGCATCAGCACGACGAGCAGGAACATGATCCAGAAGAAGCTGAGTTCGTTCTGAGCCAGGATATCTTGGAGCGCATTGGGCAGCCCCGCGATGCCCAGCATCCGCGCGTACATCGACGCGGCGGTGATCAGAAACAGCAGCGCGGCTGTGATGTGGCCGGTTTCGATCAGCGTTTCCCAGAAGCTTTTTAAGTTGATGCGCCCGCGCAGCCCCGCGATGAGGATACCCAAGAGCGAGCCTGCCGCCCCGGCTTCGACCGGTGTGGTCCAGCCCAGGTAGATGCCGCCCAGAACGACCACGATCAGGCTGAGGATCGGCAGGGTCTTCAGTGCGATTTCGCCCCAGGTCATCAGGTCGTCTTCTTCGACCGCCTTGCCGCCCACAAATCCGCGCGCAAAGCGGCCCATGAACCAGATCGCCCCCACATAGGCGGCGGCCAAGAGGAGGCCGGGGATCACGCCCGCCAGGAACATCTCGCCCACGGATTGTTCGGCCACGAAGGAATAGATGATCAGCATCGCCGAGGGCGGGATGATCATGCCAAGGACCGAGCTGCCCGCAACGACGCCCACGGCAAAGCGGGGGTTATAGTCGTGGCGCAGCATTTCGGGCACGGACATTTTGGTAAAGACCGAAGCCGAAGCGATGGAGGAGCCGGTAACGGCGGCAAAGACTGCGTTTGCGCCCACGGTGGCCATCCCGATGCCGCCTGTGATCCGGCGGAAGCCCTGGTTCATCACGGCATAGATATCGGCGCCCAGTCCGGCTTTGGACACGATCAGGCCCATGAAGACGAACAGTGGGATCGTGGCGAAGGTGTATTCCATCGCGCTGTCCCCGATCGCGATCTTCAGAAGTGCAAAGGAGAGGTCGATGTTTTCGCGCATGATCCAGATCGCGACAAAGCTTACGACGCCAAGCGCGATGGGGATGTAGACGCCCAAATAGATCAAGAGCACGATCGCAACGATCGAGATCATTCCAATGTCGACCGAACTCATGTCGCGGCGTCCTCACTTTGGCCGAGGCTGCCCAGGTCTTTGACCACGCGGAGCGCGAAATGCACCGCACAGAGGCAGGCGCTGAGGAAGATGACCAGCTTTACCGGCCACCAGGGGGCGGTGAAGACGCCCGGCACGCCGAAGAAGTCCTGGCTTTCCCACATTTCCACGAATTCGGGCCACATCGCGATGGCGACGATGACCATGAATGTGCCGCTGAGAAGGTCGATGACCGCGCTGAGCGTTTTGCCGGCCACAGGAGAGCGGCGGCGGGTCAGGCCCAGAAACCCGTCAGACCGTGTGAGCCGACCGACGCGGATCACATCGGGAAGCTGCAAGAACACGATCAGGACCATGGAAAACTGAACGACTTCGACCGCGCCCAAAAACGGGCGATTGAAGAGCCCGCGCGCGATGATGTCGTAGTTGACCACCGCGATAAGCGCGATGACCACACAGGTGCCGGCGGCATTGGCCGCCATAGCGATGCCGCCGGCAAGGTTTGCGAAAAGCTTCACGGGGGGCGGGCCTTAGTTGGTGACCACTTCCGCCGCCCAATCGCGCACAGGCGCAAAGCCTGCCGCCTTGAGCTTGTCCATATAGGCGTTCAGCATCTCGGTTCCGGGCTGGCCAGCCTTGTTCAGACCGTCGGCCCACTCGGCTGCGATGTTGGGCATGGCCGCTGCCCAGGCTTCCCGTTCAGCGGGGTCCATATCGACGATGGTGCCGCCGGCTGCGACAAAGGCCTCGCGGCTTGCCTCGGCCCGGTCCATCGCGATCCCTGCCACGTGGTCGCGATATTCAATCGCCACCTCTTGCAGGACGGTCTTCACTTCGTCGGGCAGTTTCTTCCAGTAGCTTTTGTTGACGGTGATCGTCTTGGAGTTCACCGCACCCAGATCCGCGCGCAGCATGTAGGGGGCCACTTCGGCAATCTTGAAGGTCTTGGCCGCTTCGGGCCACAGCATCGCGTAGTCCACCAGACCGGTTTGCAGCATGTTGTAGAAGTCTGTCAGACCACCGCGCACGCCTGCGGCCCCGTCGATGCCTTCGAGGTAACGTAGGTTCATACCCGCGCCTGCAACCTTGCCGCCTTCAACATCCTTCAGCGAGTTGATCGGTTCTTTGGCAAAAAGCTGATAGGTGTCGAGCACAACGCCGGTCGCCAGATACACTTGATTTTGCTTGTCAAATTCGGCCTGCATGGCCGGATACTCTTTGGCGATTTCGTCGATTGCCTTGGCCACCGCGCGGCTGTCGGCGGCGATGAAGGGCGTCACAGCAGAGAGCGCCTGGCTGGGCAATTTAGAGTTGTGAAAGATCGTGGTGACGATGCCAATATCACCGAGGCCCAGCTTGACGCCTTCCAAAACGCCCTTGGGTTTGACGATGGAGCCGCCATAGCTTTCCTGCCAGTCCATCTTGTAGTTGCCGGATTGTGCCAGGCGCTTGTCGACCTCGGGAATAAAGAAGTTGGTGAACTCCTTCACCCAAAGCGCGCGCGCTGGATAGCCATCAATGACGACCGCCTTGATCGTCTCGGTGGCCGCGGCTGGAAGCGCTGTTGCACCTGCCAACAAGACCGCGACTGCGGTGCGGCGTGTCCATGTTCCAATCATGTCGTTCCTCCCTATTGGGGGCCATTTGGCCCTATGCTTTGGTCCACGTTGTCGTGACCTGAGTTCCGGCAGCCTTGAACAGCTTGGAGACCGGGCAGTATTTCTCTACCTCGGCTGCAACGCGGGCGATGTCTGCCTCGGTTGCGGGGCCGTCAAAGACCACGGATTGTTCAATGGCGACGAACGGGACCTCGATCTCCTCTTCGAGTGTCACGCCCCGCCGATCGAATTCTGAAACGATGCTGACGGTCAAATGGCCGATATCGACGCCCAGTTTGGCCGCACATTTGTGGCCGATCACGTTGGTGCAGCCCGAAAGGGCCGCCAGTGCCGTGTCGGTGGGCGTTGGCCCTGCATTGGTGCCGCCGCGCTCTGTCGGCTCATCAATGGCAAAGGTCAGATCGCGCACCGACACGTCCGCCCGTGAGTGGCTGGGACAATCGGCGTGAACACGCAGTTTGACGCTGGTTTTCATCTTAACGGTCATCGTGTGTCACACCATTTCACAGATATCGTCAAACGCGAAACGCGGCAGCTTTTGGAAGAGCGCGGTTTCGTCGGCGTAGCCGATGTTGCAGAGGAAGTTAGACTTCCAGCCATTCTGGGCAAAGAACTCTTCATCCACGATCTGGTTGGAAAAGCCTGACATCGCGCCCACATCCAGGCCCATCGCGCGTGCGGCGATCATGAAATACGCCCCCTGCAGGGTCGAGTTGCGGTAGGCGGTGTCGTGGGCGTAGTCCGGCTTGCCATCAAAGAGCGGTTTGCGGTCTTCGTGGGGGAAGAGGAAATCGAGCTGCTGCCAGTAGAGCGGGTCCCAGGCGATGATCGCCGTCACCGGCGCGGACTTCATCTTGTCGACGTTTTTGGGTTTCAGCGACTTGGCCAAGCGCGCTTTGCCCGCATCGCTGGTGACGAACACAAAGCGCGCGGGGCAGGTGTTCATGCTGGTGGGACCGTTGATGGTGATATCGTAGAGCGTGCGCAGCATCTCTTCGCTGACAGGCTTGTCGGTCCAGGCATAGTGCGAGCGCGCATCCCGCAGGATCAGATCAATCGAGGCGTCGTCCAGCCGGGGCTTGCGCGCGCGCAGATCGCGCACCGCCGCTTGGGCCGTGTGGCGCAGATCTTCGAGGGGCGCAGTCTCAGCCATTATTCAGCCGCCGTTTGCCCAGCCACTGTGACCTCGTCCACGACGGGGTTCGAACAGATGCCGATGCCTTCGATTTCGATGTCGATCACCTCGCCGGGTTTCAGCCACCGGGGGTTGGGCTTCTTCGCGTGCCCAACGCCAGGCGGCGTGCCCAACGCGATGTGATCACCAGGTTCCAGCGTGGTGTACTCTGAGATGATCGACAGTGTTTTGGCAACACCCCAGATCATGTTCGCGGTGTTGGACGACTGCAGAACCTCGTCGCCCACCCGGCTTTCGATTTTGAGCCCCGCGGCCCCTTCGGGCACCTCGTCCGGCGTGACCACAAAGGGTCCAATGGCGCCGGTGTCGTCGAAGTTCTTGCCGGGGGTCCATTGGTGCGTCTTGCGCTGGTAATCGCGGACAGAGCCGTCGTTGAACACTGTATAGCCGAACACGTGGGCCAGAGCCGTTTCTTCGGGGATGTGTCGTCCGCCCTTGCCGACGATCAGCATTAGCTCGGCTTCATAGTCGAGCTTTTCCGAACAGGCCGGGCGGATCAGCGGCGCGCCCGCCGCCATGATCGAATTGCGCCCGCGCATGAAGAGGGCCGGGTAATCGGGGATGTCGTAGCCGCCTTCTTTGATATGTTCGACGTAGTTGAGGCCAAGGCAGATGATCGTGCCCGGCTTGGCAATCGGCAGTGCGGGGGTGATGGAGGCCAGGGGCACCATGGGTGCGGTCCCCACGGCAGCCGCCGCCTGTGCTGCGAGGTCGGGATCGGCGGCAAGGGCCGCCAAATCTGGACCAATCGAAGGCAAGGCCGCTGTCAGATCGGCCGCCTGATCGCCCGCCACAGAAAACACCGATTGTGTCCCATTCCGGGTTCCAACGAGAAATCGCATGGGGGCCTCCTTATTGATTGCTGAGAGTTTTGGCGATAAAAAAGAGGCAAGTCAAATAAAATCGATATTTTGAACCAAACGCAGGAGATACCGATGCCAGCTTGGGAAGACTACAAGGCCGAAGCCACCGCGCGGGGGGCCTTGGCGCATGAGCTTTACGTGGTGCATTCGACGCCCGGCCCCGATCCGGCTCAGGTGAAGGCGAACTTGCCCGCACATCTTGCCTATCAGGCTCAGCTAGAGGCGGACGGCATCTTGTTCATGGCCGGGCCGTTGTCGGATGAAACCGGGGAATTGATGGAGGGCATCGGCCAAATCATCTACCGTGCGGCGTCGTTTGCGGAGGCGCGCGCCTTGGCGGAGGGCGACCCGATGCACGCGGCGGGGGCGCGGACGTTCACCTTGCGCAAGTGGTTGATCAATGAAGGGTCGTTGACCCTGTCTGTGTCGCTCGCCGGGCAGACTGCGAAGCTTGGATAGGAGAGACGGTCTTGGCGCAGCGCAGCTTTCTGGGCGACATGCTCACCACGCTTTTTGAGCGCAGTTGGACGGGCAGCAGCCAAAGCGATTCGCGGTCGATTGAGGAGATGTGCCTGGCGCTGCTGGATGCCGAGGGCGAAGTGTCGGGGATCAGCTTGGCCCAGGCCATTTTGGACCGCTATGCGCATCTGGAGACTGCGGACAAAGCAGCCTTCTTTGCGTTTCTGAACGACCAGCTTGAGGTTGATACGGGCGCTTTGCAGCAGGCAATCGGCGCGTATAACGCGACAGGTAGCATTGAGGACTACCGCCAAATTGGCGCCCTGGCAGAGCCGCGCCGACAAGAGCTTTTGCGCCGTCTCAATCAGTCCCCGGGCGCCACGCAGGCCTTGGTCAACATGCGCGCGGACCTGTTGCGGGCGGTCAGAACGGACCCGGATTTGCGCCGCACCGATATCGACTTTCAGCACCTTTTGCGCAGTTGGTTTAACCGGGGCTTTTTGGTGCTGCGGCAGATTTCCTGGGAAACGCCTGCGCATATCCTTGAAAAGATTGTGGAATACGAGGCCGTGCACGCCATCGACGATTGGGACGATTTGCGGCGTCGGTTGTTCCCGTCAGACCGCCGCTGCTTTGCCTATTTTCATCCCAGTATGCCGGACGAGCCGCTGATTTTTGTCGAGGTCGCGCTGACGCAAGAGGTGCCGAATTCGATCCAGCGCGTGTTGGCAGATGATCGTGAAACCCGGGCGGCGAGCGACACATCGGTGGCGGTGTTTTACTCGATATCCAATTGTCAGGCGGGGCTGATGGGGATTTCCTTTGGCAATCTTCTGATCAAGCAGGTGGTTATGGAATTGCGGCAAGCCTTGCCGGGGCTGGAGACCTTTGTGACGCTGTCGCCGATCCCGAAGCTGCGGGCTTGGCAGGCGGCACAGCCTGATGTCACGCCCGATCCGGACAGCCCGCGCCTGGATGCCATCGACTATCTGACGCAGGCCAAGACCGATGCGGGCGCGCCTTTTGACCCGGTCGCGCGGTTTCATTTGGGCAATGGTGCGCAAATCTACGCTGTGCATGACGGTGCCGATCTAAGCCCCAAGGGGCTCGACCAATCCCATGGGACGATGGTGAATTATCAATACGACCTTGCCTCGATCGAGCAAAACCACGAACGCTTCGTGCAAAGTGGCGAGGTGTGTTTGGCGCCTGGCTTCCGGTCGGATCTGAGCAGCCTCAACAAACGAAGAAAGGCGAAAGTCTCGTGAGCAACACTGTCTATGACGCGCTTTTTGCGCCCCAGGCCCAGAATGACGCCTGCTTTTTGCAGCGCGACGGACATCCTGACCTGAGCTATGCCGCGTTTTTGAAGCGGGCGGCGCAGGTGGCCCATGTGCTGGTGGCGCAGGGTGTGGCCCCGGGCGACCGGATCGTGGTGCAAGCGCCCAAGACTATGGAAATGGTTGCCCTTTATGCCGCGACGATGCAGGTGGGCGCGGTGTTCTTGCCGCTGAACACAGGCTACACGCGCGACGAGGTAGAATATTTCGTCTCGGACGCAGAGCCGCGCTTGCTGGTGTGCGACGTCGCGGCAGAGGCGGCCCTTGCGGACATCGCCACACGGCACGATGCGCGCATTCTGACCTTAGATGCGGCGGGCGGCGGCAGTTTGATGGCAGATGTCGATGCCCAGCCGGAGGTGTTTGAGACTGTGCCGCGGGGGCCTGATGACCTGGCGGCCTTGCTTTATACCTCTGGTACGACGGGCCGGTCGAAGGGCGCGATGCTGTCGCATAACAACCTTCTGTCGAACGCGCAGAGCCTGGTGGATCTGTGGCAGATCACCGATCAAGACAGGCTGATCCACGCGCTGCCGATCTTTCACACGCATGGGCTTTTTGTGGCGCTGAACACGGCGCTGCTGGCGGGCGCGCGGGTCAACTTCATGCCTGCGTTCGACCTGGAGAAGATCGTGGCTTCGATCCCGGACGCGACGCTGATGATGGGCGTGCCCACCTTCTATACGCGGCTGTTGTCGCATCCCGATCTGGACGCGGCCCTTTGCGCCAATATGCGCCTCTTTATCTCGGGCAGCGCACCGCTTTTGGCGGAGACGCATGTGGCCTTTACCGCGCGCACCGGGCACGCGGTTCTAGAACGCTATGGGATGACGGAAACTAACATGAACACGTCAAACCCCTATGATGGGGAGCGCCGCGCCGGAACGGTTGGGCATCCTTTGCCGGGGGTTGAGGTACGTTTGACGGCGGCCGACACTGGCGCGCCTGTGGATCCCGGTGCAGTTGGCATGATCGAGGTGCGCGGCCCCAACGTTTTTCAGGGGTATTGGCGGATGCCGGAAAAGACGGCCGAAGAGCTGCGCGAAGATGGTTTCTTTATCACCGGCGATTTGGGGCAGATGAGTGCCGATGGCTACCTGTCGATTGTGGGCCGGGCGAAGGACCTGATCATTTCGGGCGGTTACAACATCTATCCCAAAGAGATCGAAGATGTGCTGAACGACATCCCCGGTATTGTTGAGACGGCCGTTTTCGGCATCTCGCACGCGGATTTCGGCGAAGCGATTGTTGCGGCTGTGATCACGGAGGACGGTGCTGTGGTATCGCAAGACGCTTGCCAAGCGGTGGTTGCCGAGAAGCTCGCCCGGTTCAAGCATCCGCGCCACTACGCCTTCATGGCAGCGTTGCCGCGCAACACGATGGGCAAGGTGCAAAAGAACGTGCTGCGCGACACATTTGCGCCGGCGGAGTGAGTGCGACTGCGCTTAGTCTTGCAGGACGGCGTTTTCCCAGGCTTTGAGAAAGCTCTGCTTCTTGAAGCCATCGAGATGCACAAGCAGGCCGGGTCCCAGGCGGATGTAGCGGTAGTTGGTCAGGTTTTCGCTATCGCCACCGGTGAGCCGGTCAAAGTCGTAGCCTTGGGTTTCTTTGCCCTGCCACGCGATGCGCAGAAGGTGGTCCAGAAACTGTGTCGCGGCGTCGACCGATTGGACGTTCTTCGGGATCATGGCGGTGCGCAGCATGACGGTTGTGAAGTCTTCGGGGTAGATAACGGCAAACTCGTCCGCGTCGTCGCGGGCATGGGCGTAGCTGCCCAGGACATTGTAGGCCACGGCCAAGTCACCGCTGGCCAGATCGTCAATCATCGCGGACGAGCAGCAGTAAAGGCGCGTGTCAAGAAGGCCCATCACTTCGGTCAGGCGCCAATAGGTTTCCGAGGTGCGCGCGTCTTGCGTGGCAAACAAGTACCCCAGGCCGGAAATGCGCACGTCATAGGTGCCGATGCGCCCGCGAAAGCGGTCGGGGTATTGCCGTAAGAGCGCGATGAGGTCCTGCCGCGATTTGGGCATGCCAATGTCGGCGAACGCCGCCGGAGAGAGCACGAGGGCTGCAGGTTCGCGGGTGAAGGCAAAGAGGTGGTCGCGCCAGCGCGCCCAGTCGGGCAGGCCTTCGGTGACAGAGGAGCGGTGCGCGCGCGCGTGCCCGTCATTGGCGAGCTTGGTTTGCAGGTTCATCGCGCTGGAAATGGCCACATCGAAGGGCGCGTTTTCTTCGGCGATGGCCTTCATCAGCTCTTCTGAACTGGCGACCACATAGTCCACGGCCACACCAGGCGCGTCGGCCAGGTACGAAATGACCACGGGCGCAAACACATCCGTGTCGGCGGTTGAGATCACGCGCAGGGTCGTGGCTGCGTCTTGGGGGCCAAAGAGGCGCTGGTCTTCAATCTCGAACGCGGCAGAGAGGATTGGCCATAGGATTAAGCCAAGGGAAACTGCAAGGATACGCATGCGCCTGCTCCGTCTGGATTATTCTTAAGGGTCAGCGTTCCGCCATGGGCCTGCATCACTTCATCCACGATTGTGAGGCCCAAGCCCGAACCAACGATGCCTTCGACATTCGCGCCGCGCGCAAAGCGTTGGGTCAGCCGGTCTAGATCGTCGTCGGGTAGGCCAACGCCGCTGTCGAGAACCTGCACCAGGCCTTGACCGTCCTGTGCGGTCACTGTGATCTGAACCGCGCTGTCGGGGTGCGAGTACTTGATTGCGTTATCAAGCACGTTGCGCAGCGCGTTTTGGATCAAGATCGGATCGCCCTGGATCGGCACGGTCTGCTGCACATCGGCGGCCAGAACGATATCGCGCAGGTCGGCCATCGGGCGCAGCCGATCGACCAAATCCATCACCGTGCTGCCCAGGTCAAATTCCGTCTCTTGCAACTGGTCGGTGCGGAAGGTCACCATCGCATGGTCCAGAAGCTGCCCCGCCGCGCGCGAGCTTTCGTCGATGGCGCGGATCATCTCGCGCACGCTTTTGCGGTTTTCCTCTTTCTCGACCCGTTGCAGCGTGACCTCTGCCTGCATGCGCAGGGTTGCGAGCGGTGTGCGCACGCGGTGGGCGGCCTCGGCGATAAAATCCTCGGACCTTGTGAGCGATGTGCGCAGCCGGTCGATGAACCGGTTAAGCGCTGCAACAAAGGGGACCATCTCGGCAGGCACGGGCGCCTCCACCGGGCGCAGATCGCGCGGGCCGCGCCGGGTCACCGACTGCGTGAGCCGT
>CAWUIP010000065.1:0-18377 GCA_963922415.1 uncultured Aliishimia sp.
CGTGCGCGCGGCACTGACAATGACAGCTTCGGTGGTCATGGTGTTATCCTTCCTTGTTCAGATCGTCGAAGGTGCGGCCTTCGGACACGAGTTTTTGCAAAAGCGGCGCAGGCGTCCAGAAGACGGGGTCCTCTTCAGCCCAGCGCTCGATATCGGCCAAGAGCCCGTTAAGCCCCTGCAAATCGGCCCATTTCAATGGGCCACCCCAGTGGCGGGGGAAGCCGTAGCCAAAGAGGAGCGTCATATCCACGTCCAAGGGCCGCCGCGCGATCCCGTCGCCCACCACTTTGGCGGCTTCGTTGACCATCGCGGCCATATATTTGCGGACGATGTCGTCGTGGCCAAAGGGCTTTGCCGTGATGCCCAAAGCGTCTCGTTCCGCCGCGATAAAGTCTGAGACAGCCGGATTGGGCGCGCGGGACCGTTTGCCTGCGGCGTAGTCGTAATAGCCCATCCCCGTCTTTTGGCCGAACCAACCTTGTTCGCAGATCTTGTCGGGAAAGCCCGCGACACGTGTGCCTTCGGGGTAGCCTTCCGCCGCTTTGCGCTTTCGGACGGCCCATCCAATGTCGAGCCCCGCGAGATCGGAGACCGCATAAGGGCCCATCGCAAAGCCAAACTCTTCCAGCGCTGCGTCGATGTCGTAGGGGGACGCTCCATCCAAGATCATGTGATCTGCAGCTGTTCGGTAAGTGGCCAGAATGCGATTGCCGATGAACCCGTCGCATACACCTGCCCGGACTGAGACTTTGCCCAGCCGCTTGCCCAGTGCAAAGCCCGCTGCGACCACTTCCGGCGCCGTGGCGTCGGCGACCACGATCTCTAGAAGTTTCATCACATGGGCGGGTGAGAAGAAGTGCAGTCCAATCACGTCTGCGGGGCGCTGGGTAACAGCCGCAATCGCGTTGATATCCAGGTAAGACGTGTTCGTCGCCAAGATCGCTCCCGGCTTGCAGACCGCATCCAACTGTTCAAAAACGGCCTTCTTCACGCTCATCTCTTCGAACACGGCCTCGATCACCAAATCCGCCGTACCAAGATCGTCATAAGACGTTGTCAGCGTCAGCGCTTTGGTCGTGATCTCGTCAAACTGATCCTGGCTGATCTTGCCGCGCTTGAGCGCGCCAGACAGGTTGCCCTCAATCCGGCCACGCGCGGCTTCTGCCGCGTCTGCGTTCATCTCCAGAAGCTTGACAGGCAAGCCGGCCAAGAGCGCAGCCGTCGCAATCCCGGCACCCATGGTCCCGCCACCGATCACCGCGAGCGACTGCACCTCGCGCGCTGTCACACCCTTGAGTTCGGGCAAATTCGACACGGCACGTTCCGAAAAAAACGCATGGATCATACCCTGCCGCTGCGGGGTCTCCATCAACTCCATAAAGATCCGGCGTTCCTCGGCTATGCCCTCGGCAAAGGGCTTTTCGACCGATGCCTGGATCGCACGCACCGACATAGCAGGCGAAATCTGCCCGCGCCCCTTCGCCAGAACCGCGTCATAGGCCGCGTCCCAATCCAAGGGATCCGGGCTGATCATCTCGCTGACCGCGCGCCGCCCCTTGCCTTCGTCCAACAGACGTTGCGCAAAGGTCAGCCCGTTCTCCAAAGGCGTGCCGTCTGCAAGCTCATCAATCAAACCCATCCGGTGCGCTTCAGCCGCGCCGACATGGCGACCCGAGGTGATCATCTCGATCGCGGCCTCTGCACTGGTGATGCGCGGCAAACGCTGTGTGCCGCCCGCGCCTGGGATCAGACCCAAATGCACCTCAGGCAACCCAACCTTCGCGCTTGGAACAGCCACGCGGTAATGCGCACCAAGCGCCACTTCCAGGCCGCCACCCAGAGACACGCCATGCATCGAGGCAACCACCGGCTTGGGGCAGGCCTCAATCCGGGTGCAAAGATCTGGCAAAAAGGGTGCAAGTGGCGTTTTCCCGAATTCTTTGATATCCGCGCCAGCAAAAAACGCGCGTCCCGCGCCGATGATGACAACGGCTCTGATCCCGTCGTCAGCCTCTGCCTCGGTCAGGCAGTCCAAAAGACCTTGGCGCACGGCTTGGCTAAGGGCGTTTACTGGTGGGTTATCTGCTGTGACGACCCCAATTTCGCCATGACGCGATAACGTAACGACTGACCCCATCAGGTAATCCTCCCCTAACGTTTCGCGTGTATTGTTACCCGTTCCACGCAGCACGCCCACTTTAACGCCGCGTCACATCACGTTTCCATCGCTTCTATAGACGTAGGTCACGGAATCGGTTTGACTGCGGTGGTAACAACGGTGACCGAACACCGACGAACGGACAACGGGGAATGACAGCACTTCTGTCGGTTGAAAATCTGCGGATTGGCTTTGGCACGTCTGGCGACGTGGTGAGCAACGTATCCTTTTCCCTGGAGCCGGGCGGAACGTTAGCACTCGTGGGTGAAAGTGGCTCTGGCAAGACCCTGACCTGTCGGTCGGTTCTGCGCATTTTGCCGGGCAGCGCGCAAATTCGCGGGGGGCGGATCCTGTACGGCCCTGACCAAAAGGATTTGCTGAAACTGCCCGCGCGCAAGATGCGCGATGTACGCGGCGATCGGGTGTCCATGATCTTCCAGGAACCCATGCGGTCGCTCTCGCCCTTGCACCGGATCGGCAATCAAGTCGCCGAGGTTCTCAAAATTCACAAAGGCCTCTCGGTCGACGCTGCCAAACAACGGGTCTTCGAGACATTCGAACAAGTGGGCTTTCCCGATGTGGAGCGCGCGTTTCGCTCCTATCCTTTCGAGATGTCGGGGGGGATGCGCCAGCGGGCGATGATCGCGATGGCGATGGTATCGAAGCCCGATCTGCTGATCGCGGACGAGCCAACCACAGCACTTGACGTGACGACGCAGGCCCAAGTGCTGGGCCTGATCAAGGATTTGCAAAAAGAGACAGGCATGGGCCTGATCCTGGTCACGCATGATCTGGGCGTGGTCGCAAACATGGCCGAAACGGTGGTGGTGATGCGCAAGGGCCGCGTGATGGAGGCCGGGCCCGCGGCGCCAGTTTTGACCGCGCCTGCGCATGGCTATACCAAAAAGCTGCTAGCTGCAGCGCCGATGATCCCGGACGTGGCTGTTCCCGCACAGCCAATGTCAGAAGACGACATTATTCTAGAGCTCAAAGACGTCACGAAAACGTTCACTCTGCGGGCGTCTGGGTGGCGCGCGCCCAAGCAAGTGGCGGCCTGCCAAGGCGTCAACCTGGTCCTACCGCGCGGCAAAACACTGGCCATCGTGGGCGAAAGCGGGTCCGGAAAAACCACAGCGGCACGGATTGCCCTCGCAGCCGAAATGGCAGACCCTGGGGCAGAGGTTTGGTTTCGACCGAAGACCGGCGCTGAACCGGTTGCCGTTCACGCCATGCACAAAGAAGAGCGAGTGGCCTTTCAGCGGCAAGCGCAAATGGTTTTTCAGGACCCCTACTCGTCGCTCAGCCCCCGCATGCGGATCCGCGAAGCGTTGACGGAGCCTATGGAAATCCACGGGATCGGCACCATGGCCGAACGCCGCGAAAAAGCCGCCGCCATGTTGAAACTGGTCGGGCTCGATCCTGCGATGCTGGGCCGATATCCCCATGCCTTCTCTGGTGGTCAGCGCCAACGTCTGTCGATCGCGCGCGCGCTCACGCTTGATCCCGTGTTGCTGGTTTGCGACGAACCCACATCGGCGCTGGATGTGTCCGTGCAAGAGCAGGTTCTCACACTGCTAGAAGACATCCGCGATCAAGCCGGGCTCTCCTATCTCTTTATCAGCCATGACCTGGCCGTTGTGGCGCGCCTTGCGGACGAAGTCGCCGTGATGCGCCAGGGCTTTATCGTCGAACAAGCCCCGCCCGAGACACTGTTTTACAACCCCAAACACCCCTACACCCGCGCGTTAATCGCTGCACAACCAGAACCCGATATTCATCGCCCCATTGATCTGGCGGAAGTATCCTTGGGTGCGGGAGATCCGGGCGGCTGGGAAGACATGTTCCGCTTTGAAGGCCCAACGCCACCGGCGCTGCAAGAAGTGGGACCCGGACATAAGGTACGTTGCCATGTATAAGTCAAAAGTTCAGTCCAAGGCGCAGGTCGCCCGCCATAATAGGTCCCTTGCGCTCTGGTCGATGCTCGCACTTGCGTTGATTTTAGCGCTTTGGGCTGCAGCGGCCTCTGCGGTCGAGATTACGGAAAGCGACTTTTGGAAAGACGAGGTAGATGCGGGCAGCCTCGCTCCGGTCGCGGACCGCATTCCCGAAGAGCCTTTGGTCGTCAACTTGGCACAAAAGGGCCGTCAGCCCGGCCAACACGGCGGCACGTTGCGCACCATGGTCACACGCGCAAAGGATGTGCGCCAAATGGTGGTCTACGGCTACGCGCGTCTGGTCGGCTACGATTCTGAGTACCAGTTGCGCCCAGACATCCTCAAAGACATTCAGATTGAGGAAGGGCGCATTTTCACACTAACATTGCGCAAGGGCCATAAATGGTCAGACGGCGCGCCCTTTACCTCGGCAGACTTCCGCTATTGGTGGGAAGACGTCGCCAACAACCCCGATCTGTCCCCCGCTGGCCCGCCGACCTTCACCCGTGTAAACGGCAAATTGCCAAAAGTGACCTTTCCCGACGAGGTCACCGTGCGATTTGAGTGGGACGAACCACACACATCCTTCCTGCAGCTCCTCGCCCAAGCGCGTCCCCCGTTCATCTTCCGCCCCGCGCATTATCTAAAGCAGTTTCATAAGACCTACGCCGACAAGGAAGTACTGGCAGCGCATATCAAAAAGAAGCGCGTGAACTCTTGGGCCGCGCTGCACAATAAGTACGACAATATGTACAAAAACGACAATCCGTCGCTGCCCACCCTGCAGCCTTGGATGTCTGCGACGGCCGAGACGAAGGCGACCCGCTACCTCTTCGTGCGCAACCCCTTCTACCACCGCATTGACGAGTTGGGACAACAGTTGCCCTACATCGACGTGGTCGAGATGACAGTGGTCGGCAACGGCTTGGTTGCGGCAAAGTCAAATGCAGGACAAGCTGATTTACAGGCACGCGGGCTAGACTTCCGCAATGTTTCGATCCTGAAGAAGGGCGAAGCGGATGGTGCGGACTATACCACACGCCTGTGGTCCAATGGTGCGGCCAGCCAGATCGCAATCTATCCGAACTTGAACTTCAACGACCCCGTCTGGCGCGAGGTTATTCGTGACCCGCGGTTCCGTCGCGCCCTGTCGATGGGCATCGACCGCCGCATGATCAACCGCGCGCTTTACTTCGGCATGGCGCGCGAAGGCGGCATGACAGCTCTCTCGCGCTCGCCACTTTTTGACCCGCAGCTTGGAAGCAAATGGTCGCTTTATGATCCTGGACGGGCAAACAAGCTTTTGGACGAAATGGGGCTGACGGAACGGGACCGCCGAGGTTACCGCTTGCTGCCCGATGGGCGCCCAATGGAGTATGTTGTCGAAACTGCCGGAGAGCGCCAGGAAGTAGAAAACGCGCTTGCCATCATTACCGATACGTGGCGCGACATTGGAGTTAAGCTCGTCATGCGCCCGCTGGACCGTGACATCCTGCGCAACCGGGTGTTTTCCGGTGTGACAATGGCCTCCGTTTGGTTCGGTTGGAACGATGGCCTACCAACGGCCAAGACCCCGCCCACCTATGTCGCCCCGATGCAGCAAGAGTTCCTAAGCTGGCCGAAATGGGGCCAGTACCACCAAACAGGCGGCCAAGCGGGTGAACCCGTGGATATGCGGCCAGCCAAACGGCTGATGGAGCTCCACAAAGAGTGGCAGCGCACGCGATCGCACGAAAAACGCCACGAGATTTGGCGGGAAATGCTGGCGATCCATGCAAACGAACAGTTCGCCATTGGCATTCTATCCGAAGCGCCGCAACCGGTTGTGGTATCCAACCGGCTGCGCAACGTGCCCGAAGACGGCAACTGGGCCTGGGATCCCGGTGCGCATTTCGGCATTCACCGGATTGACGAGTTCTGGTTTGCCGACGGCGGGAGCAATTCGTGATTTTCATTCGCTATGCGGCGTATCGTTTCATAACGATGCTGCTGACTTTGGTTGTCGTTTCGGTGCTGGTGTTTATCATCATCAACCTGCCGCCCGGCGATTACCTGTCGAACCAAATCGCCGAACTGCGTGCCACGGGGCAGGCAGAGGGCGTGGCCAAGGCGGAATTCCTACGCAAAGAGTACGCGCTCGACCGCCCGCTTTGGCAGCAATACTTGATCTGGACAGGGTTCATACCCGGACCGCAGGGATTTTCCGGGCTGATACAGGGCAACTTCGGCTGGTCGTTTGAGTTTGATCAGCCCGTCGCCGAAATTGTAGGTGACGCGCTGTGGCTGACGGTTCTGGTGAACCTTGCAGCGGTCCTCTTCGTCTATCTTGTTGCCCTTCCTTTGGGCGTAATTGCGGCGGCCAAGTCCGAGACTTGGGTCGACTACACAGCAGCCTTTGTTGGCTATATCGGTCTGGCCACACCTAACTTCTTGCTGGCGCTGATCCTGTTTTACTATGGACACAAGTACTTTGGACTGCCCATTGGCGGGTTGATGGACCCGGTCTATGAAGGCGAGCCATTGTCATGGGACAAGGTGAAGTCAGTTCTGCTCCACCTGATCGTTCCGACCTTTGTTATTGGCACGTCTGGTGCGGCCGCCATGATGCAGCGGTTGCGCGCGAATATGCTGGACGAGTTGGGCAAGCCCTATGTGGAAACCGCCATCGCCAAGGGCCTCACACCATCGCGGATGCTCACGAAGTATCCGCTGCGGATGGCCTTTAACCCCTTTGTCGCCGACATCGGAAACTTGCTGCCCGCCATGGTGTCAGGCTCGGTCCTGGTGTCGGTTGTCCTGGGCTTGCAAACCATCGGGCCCGACCTTTTGACAGCGCTCAAGACCCAAGACCAGTTCCTGTCGGCCTTTATCTTGATGTTCGTGGCGTTGCTGACGCTGATCGGCACGATGATCTCTGACCTTCTGTTGGTCCTTCTTGACCCCCGCATTCGGTACGGAGGGCGCTGAGGATGGCCATGCTTCCCGACGGTCGCTATGTCGACGACGCCCCCTATGACGAAGAGGAAAACCTCTCGGCCATCGAACGCGCCGACATGGACGCCCCTTCATCCGTCCTGATTTGGCGCAAGTTCAAACGGCACCGGCTTGGACTGATCTCGGGCATCTTTCTGCTCTTCTGTTATCTCATCCTGCCCATCGCTGGATTTATCGCCCCTTACGGCGCGAACGAGCGGAACGCAGATCACCTCTACGCCCCACCCCAAGGCATTCACCTGTTCCATGAAGGCAGTTTTATGGGCCCCTTCGTCTACCCGATTGAGGGCAAGCCCGACCTCGAAAAATTCCAATGGGTGTACGAGGAAGACCGATCCACGCCGCGCCCCTTACAGTGGTTCTGCAGCGGCGCAGAGTACCGTCTCTTTGGCCTGATCCCGTCGCAAACGCATCTGTTTTGCGCGCCCGAAGGCGCCACGATCTTCCTCTGGGGCGCCGACCGACTGGGGCGCGATGTCTTCTCGCGCATCCTATACGGTGCGCAACTGTCGCTGACCGTTGGCATCATCGGCATCTCGGTGAGCTTCCTTCTGGGCATCGGTTTTGGCTCCATCGCAGGTTACTTTGGCGGCTGGGTCGACTGGATCGTCAACCGCACCATCGAAGTTCTGCGCAGCTTGCCCGAACTGCCGCTTTGGTTGGCCCTTTCCGCCGCCGTCCCGTCAAATTGGGGGCCCGTGGCCGTGTTCTTTATCATCTCGGTCATCTTAGGCATCTTGGATTGGCCGGGATTGGCCCGCGCCGTGCGATCTAAATTCCTCGCATTGCGCGAGGAAGAATATGTGCGCGCGGCAGAGATGATGGGCGCAAAGCCCGGACGCGTGATCCGAAGGCACCTACTGCCCAACTTCTCGTCCCACCTTATCGCCTCGGCCACGCTGTCGATCCCTGCGATGATCCTGGGCGAAACTGCGCTGAGCTTCCTTGGCCTTGGCCTGCGCGCGCCCGCCGTGAGCTGGGGCGTGATGCTGAACGACGCGCAAAACCTCGCCTCCATCGAGATCTACCCCTGGACCGCGATCCCGATGCTGCCGATCATCGTGGTCGTCTTGGCGTTCAACTTCCTGGGCGACGGCCTGCGCGACAGTCTGGATCCGTACAAGAGTTAGATGGGTTGTCTTTGGCGTGCTCGGCTCCGGCAGTACACGCGGGTGTTAGGCCCATACCATAGTACCGATCGGGCAACCGCGCAGTCATGACCTGGAGACTCAAAACGCTCATACTCATCGGATGCGGGCTAATCACCGCATACTTCTTGTATGCCCCTCTGCAAAACAACGTGCGCTTCAGGTTGGCTGACACTGCGCTGCGCGATCAGTTGTCATCTCACAACCTGTCAAAGGATACCGCTCAGTATTTAGGGGAAATGGGCTTCAGAAAATCTGACACGCTTGTTTTGGGTTCGTTTGGCGATATTGATGTAACAATGAGTGCCAATGACCGATTGCACTCCTTCGCAGAGGCCATTGAGCCAACGGGGATGCAAGCCGTCCGCATCATTTTTCGTGAACCGGGAACTTACGCACCACGTCAGTTTTGGGAAGGGTACTTTCCGGGCTGCACACCATCGCGATGTGTTGAGGTGGCGCAAAACGTGGAACTAAGGCCAACGACACAAGACGAGCATAAACGGTATCGGGCAGGCTACCACGGGCGGTATAGCTTCGAGTTACCAGAGAGCGTCATACGCGGCATTTCCTACAAAGCAATGGCCACTGTTTTTTTCGACCATTCTGGCGCAGTGACCGAGCTGACATTGCAGGCGCATCGTGCGTTCAAAAGCCGGTTTGAACGTGCGATGGCGGGTTTGGCGGGCGGTGGTTTTCGGCAAGTGGTTTTCAGACAGACCCATGTGATTTCTGAGGCGCCTGCCAAAGTGTCGCCGTAAAATCAGTCAACTCTGCAGACGTCACGAGGCGTCAAAACAAAGGCCGGACGCACTGTGTGTGTCATCCCGCAAGGCTCCAAAGTGCCAGTTTGTCGTGTTTTCCGCGGGCGGTGTAACTGGGAAGTTCGTACAGGTCCTGAATGGTCAGGGGCCCGAGTTTGACCTTCACCGCGTCGGAAATCACGATTTCGGCGCCGAAGTCGCGGGCTGCGTTTTCGATCCGTGCGGCTGTGTTCATGGTATCGCCCAATAAGGCAATTTCCTTCTTCCATGTCCCGATCTCGCCCGCCGCAACTGGGCCGCAATGCAATGCAATCCTGATCTTTGCTTGTTGACCATACCGGTCGAGATACGCATCGGCATGCCGGTCGAGTGCTGCGGGCATTTGTTGTGCACAGGCCATCGCCGCCTCGTAGTTTGACGGGTTCGTCATCGGCCACGTCACGATGATCGCGTCGCCGACATAACGATGCACTTCGCCTCTGTTTCTTTCAATCGATTGCGACACGTCATAGGACACGTCGGTCAGAAACTCGTGAAACGGCAAGTCACCCAAACGCTCCGCCAGTGCGGTGGACCCCACCAGATCTGCAAAGAGGACGATCCGGTTTTCTTGGTGTGGCCGGCGGTATCGGCCAGTGAAGATTGACAGTGTCGCCTCCTTGCCAAGCAAACGAAGGAGTTCGATCGAGGTGGAAATCATGAACGCAATCGCCACAGACAAAAAGAAGTTGAAGGCAAAGTCCGGGGCCAGCCACAATTTCTCGTTCAACACGAGAAGCGCGGGGAGCGTGATCCCGGCAGCAATGATCAAACTGTAAAAAGCGGCCCTGAGTAAGATGATCACAATCAGGGGTGTTTGCCGCAACCACCGGATGGACCGGTTCGTCAGGAAGGCAAGTTCGGTGGTGAGGCAGCCCAGGCCAATAAACGCACCGGTCATGGCCGCCACAACCACGTTGATAAGCCTGACCGTCTCGTCAATAAAAATGAGAGGCGTGAGCGCGCCCACGCACATCGAGAAAGCAGCGACTTTCAACACAAAAATGGCGTTTGCTCTGTCCATCGCTGTGGTCACCTGCGCCTGAGACGCGATCCCTTGCGGCGCGCCATCTTTAGTCCATCAAAGGATGGATCAGACCCACTTTGCGAGCGGTGGCAGGCTCATGAGAACCGCATTTGCATCATGGCCCGTTTCCAGGCCGAATTTGGTGCCGCGGTCATAGACCAGGTTGTATTCCGCATAAAGGCCGCGGTGAACCAGTTGCGTGTCTTTGTCCGCCTCGGACCAGTCCTGCACCCGGCGCTTTTCGACAAGCGGCAGGTAAGCAGGCAGGAACGCACGACCAATATCTTGGGTCAGCGCAAAGTCAGCCTCCCAGTCGCCTGTGCAATGGTCATCCATAAAGATGCCGCCAACGCCGCGCGCGCGGCCCCGGTGGGGCACAAAGAAGTACTCATCCGCCCACGCTTTCAGCTTGGGGTAGTGATCCGTCCCATGCGGGTCCAGATGTGCCTGTTGCGTGGCGTGAAAGTGGGCGGTGTCTTCGTCGTATTCAATGCAGGGGTTCAGATCAGACCCGCCGCCAAACCACCAGGCATGCGGCGTCCAGAACATGCGCGTATTCATGTGAACCGCAGGCGCATGCGGGTTTTGCATGTGTGCCACAAGACTGATGCCAGAGGCCCAAAAGCGCGGGTCATCTTTCATGCCAGGCAGACCCTTGCGCGCCATCATCGCCGCCTGCGCCCGTTCGCCCAACGTGCCATAAACCGTGGAGACATTGACGCCGACTTTTTCAAAGACCCGACCGCCGCGCATCACGCTCATAAGCCCGCCGCCTGCGTCGCTGCCATCCTCGGCGCTGCGCTTGGTCTCGCTCACATCAAACCGGCCTGCCGTCTGGTCCGTGTGCGCATCACTGTCTTCTAGCCCTTCAAAGGCGGCAACGATCTGATCTCGAAGCTCGCGGAACCAAGCTGCCGCGCGTGTTTTTTGGGGGTCGAACTGTTCGGTCATGGCAATGTGTCCAGTTTACTTGACACTCACCCTAACCAAGCCTGACTGGGTCGTCTAGTGCGCAGGAACCGCAACGCTGTCCAAAAGGGAGCGCCCCCCATCCACCGTCAGCACGTCACCTGTGATGAAGGCTGACGCGTCTGAGGCCAAAAACTGTACGACATCGGTCAGTTCCGCCGGGCTCCCAATCCGCCCCAACGGCGTGCCCGCCTCAATCTCTACACGCCAATCGCGTTGATCCTTTAGCGCCGACTGCAAGGACGCGGACATGACGGACCCCAACGCAACGGCGTTCACGCGGATTCGGTGCGGGGCCAGGGCAACGGCCATAGACCGTGTCATCTGATTGACCGAAGCGGCCGCGATGGAAAACCCCATTAGGTCGGGTCGCGTAGACTGCGCGGCGATGGACGACAGGTTCACAATCGCGCCAGCGCTGCCTTCGGTTCGGCCTTCAGCCTGCTTCATCATTTTCTTCGCAACCGCTTGGCTCAGCTTCAGTGCGGCGCGCATGTTCGCATCCAATAATCCTTGGAGCGTATCATCCTCAGGGTCCATTGGATCAGTAACCGCGAAACGGCGCGAGGCGTTCACCAGGATGTCCACTTGGTCAAAGGCGTCAATCGTCGCCGAGATCAAATTGGCAATCGTGAGCCGTTCCCGAAGGTCCCCCGCGAAGCTACGCAAGCGCGCCTCTTCGTTGCCGGTGTCTTCTGGAAACTGCGCATCCAGGAGCGCCTCGTCCTCATCAGCGGCCATGACATTGGCACCCGCTTCGGCAAACTGGCGCGCAACGGCCAATCCGATGCCACTCGACGCACCGGTCACGATCGCCGTCTTACCGGCAATAGAAAAGGACATCAGTGCTTGCTCCCCGTGACTGTCCCACCGACGTGCATACCGTGAATCATAGCCTCTTGCGAGCCTTGAGTAACTTGTAGGTCCGGTTCCCGCCGATATCTTCGACAGAGCCCAACCGTTCAGCGATCCAGGGCTCATAGGGCAAGTGACGGTTGGCGACCATCCACAGCCACCCGCCGGGGCGCAGATTGCGGGCAGCGCTTGTGATAAAGGCACGTCCCAGATCATCGTTGCGCGCGCGGCCTGAGTGAAACGGTGGGTTCATGATGACCGCATCCAATGGCTCGGTCGCATCCCAAGCCGTCGCGTCGGCCCAATGGAACGCAGCTCTGTCGTCTGGAACATTCTTTCGTGCACAAGACAACGCTGAGTGTTGTGCCTCGACCAGCGAAATGTGCGCGATGTTCGCGCAGCGTTCCAATGCTTGTCCAGCCAAGTATCCCCAACCCGCCCCAAGGTCCGCGACGCGCCCCGCAATGTCTTTGGGAAGGGCGTCGGCCAAGAGGGATGACCCTGGATCGACGCCATCTGCAGAAAAAATGCCTGCGGCCACATGCCAGCCTCCATCAACAAGATGCTCGGACGTAGCCCAGTCGGCGACATCAGCTTTGCGCGCCCAAAAGATCTTGCCATGCGCTTTTGAAAGCGAACCAAGTAACTCCGCGCGCGGCTTCATGTTTTTGAGGATGGCATCAACCCCATCCGTCTTCTGGCCATCAATAATAATGAGGTCAGCGCAAGCCGCGGCTGCGGCAATATGCGACCGAGCCGCAACCTTGGAGCGAGGAAGGGCGATGTACGCCGCGTCAAACCGCATACCGGCGATCTGATCTTTTGTCCGTAGGACACCAGCCGTGTCCCAAAACGCGGCGTCGGGCATTTTGTCATGCAGAACCGTGACGTCAGCGGATGTTGCACGCGACAAATCAAGGTCCGTCGCAGGGTCAAACAGCACAAATTTGCCAGCATCCAAGATGCCATCCTCTGCGGCCAAAGCCCAACGTACGGACGCCGGCGACTGGGTCAGTCTTCTTTTTCCATTGTGCATTGCAGCGGATGCTGGTGGCGGCGTGCGAAATCCATCACCTGCGCGACCTTCGTTTCTGCAATCTCGTGGCTAAACACGCCAACAACGGCCACGCCCTTTTTGTGGACCGTCAGCATCACTTCAAACGCTTGCGCATGGGTCATACCGAAGAACCGTTCCAACACATGCACGACAAACTCCATCGGCGTGTAGTCATCATTCAGCAAAAGCACTTTGTAAAGCGGCGGGCGCTTCGTCTTGGGCCGTGTGTCCACAATGACAGAGGCGTCTCCATCATCGTCATTCTGATCGGACATGGTCCACGGCGTATGTGTCATTGATTCCATTGCTTGGGCCCTTGGCGCACCGTCAGCTATATAACTTGAATGAAGATTTAGGAAAGAGGGGTCGCGCTCTGTTGATCACAACGTATCCCCCAGATGGGCACAAGGCGCCTTGAGATCAAGACTTAGGCGCGCGCTTGGGAGATGCAGCAGATCAATCGGAATCGCCACATTGCCGCCACAATTGACGATCTTGACCCGCAATGGTTGTAAGACGCAACATGTTGATGTCGCTTTGCGCCAGAAAATCGCCTTATTTCCAGCCCTTACACTTTATCGAAAACGCGTTTCGTGGTAGCGTCACGGCACAAGACATAAAGCCAGCCAAAAAATTGGCGGCATGAGGCAGAAAAGGCAGGTTTATTGTGACGGCGGCACGGTCAGTGCCAGCGCGCGGCTGGCTATATATTTTCGCGATTTTTTGGATGGTTGTGCTGGTGCCTTTGTCGGTTCTCGCGGCACCCTATGCGGCAATGGTAATCGACGCCCGGACAGGCGAAGTATTGCACGCCCGCAATGCGGATACGAGGTTGCACCCAGCCTCGTTGACCAAAATGATGACGCTTTACATCGCGTTCGAAGCGGTAGAGCGTGGAGAGATCTCACTCGATACAAAGGTACGGATTTCCCGGCATGCCGCGTCAGAGCCGCCCTCGAAACTGGGCTTGGCGGCAGGACAACGCATTGCCTTACGGTACTTGATCCGGGCCGCAGCAGTGAAGTCGGCCAATGATGCAGCGACGGCTATCGGCGAAGCGATCTCTGGATCTGAGGCTGCGTTCACGCGTCGCATGAATCGCACTGCCAAAGCCCTGGGTATGACGCGGACGACGTTCAAAAATGCCCATGGTCTGACGGAAACAGGTCATATGAGCACAGCGCGCGATATGACGAAGTTGGGGCGGCACGTGCTCTACGACTATCCGCAATACTACAACCTCTTCTCGCGCACCTCGACCAGCGCGGGCATAAAAACTGTAAACAATACCAACCGGAGGCTCCTTGCGAATTACCGCGGCGCGGACGGGATCAAAACGGGCTACACCCGCGCGGCCGGTTTCAATTTGGTTGCCTCAGCCGAACGTGGCAACGAGCGGGTCATTGCGACGGTCTTTGGCGGCAAATCGACAACCTCGCGCAACGCGCGGGTCGCAGAGCTTTTGGATATGGGCTTTCGGCGCTCACCATCGCGCGCGCCGGTGCGTAAACCGAACCCACCGGCTTATGTCGGAAACGTCGGCACCGGAAACGGCGTTCCTGCCGGAAAAACAGTTCGTGTGACCGGTGCGGTAAAGAACAGCCTGCGCCCGCGCGAACGCCCACGACAGGAAGAGACCCCAGACCCAGTCTTGGTTGCGGAAGCCACCGCGCCTGACGTCGCAACACCTCAAACCGACGGCACCGTCGACGAGACTGATATCGCGGCGGCTTTGGTTGCGGCGCAAATAAGCACAGTAAGCTCTGCAGATCCCGATGACCCCGCGATCGAAGCGATTGTCGCGCAAGCCTCGCAGGCGACGGCTGTGTCGATCCGTCCAAGTTTGCGCCCACGCGCTTTGCTAGCAACCCGGGCACCAAAGCAGGTCCCACGGCAAGAAGTTGTTACGCGCACCTCAACGTCCGGCGGCCGCCATTGGGGCATAAACGTGGGCCGCTATCCAAGCCGCTTCAAAGCCGAGAAAATCTTGCTTCAAACTGCGCTGGTAGAAATGTCGACGCTGGATGGATCCTTGCGAAAAGTGGTGCGAAACAATGAAGGTTTCGACGCCAACTTCCTTGGCCTCAATCGCGACATGGCAGAACTGGCGTGTCGCAGGCTGCAAGCACGCAACATTGGCTGTCAGATGATCGGACCCAGCTAACGTGCCCCCTTACGCGCGCGACATGACCGAGGCGAGCAGCTCGCGCGTGTAGTCCGACTGCGGCGCGTCAAACACGGCGTCTGCCGGCCCCTGTTCGACCACATCGCCGCGCTTCATCACCATCACATTGTGCGACATGGCGCGCACTACCGCCAGGTCGTGGCTGATGAAGAGATAGGCCAGCCCGTATTTCGCCTGAAGGTCGCGCAACAGATCAACGATCTGCACCTGCACGGTCATATCAAGCGCGGAGGTGGGTTCATCCAACACCACCAGTTTGGGGCGCAACACCATGGCGCGCGCGATTGCGATCCGCTGCCGCTGCCCGCCCGAGAATTCGTGGGGGTAGCGGTCCATTGTCGCGGGATCGAGGCCAACCTCCGACATGACCTCGGCTACCAGGTCGCGCGGATCGCGCCCTGGATCGACCTTATGCACCCCAAGCCCTTCCGAGATGATCTGCGCGCAGGTCATCCGCGGGCTGAGGGATCCAAACGGGTCTTGGAACACGATCTGCATGTCTTTGCGCAACCGCCGCAGGTCCCGCGTTGACCAATCGCGCAAGTCCTGGCCCATGTAGCTTACAGGACCTTCCGACGAAATCAGCCGCATGATCGCCAGCGCCAGCGTGGTCTTGCCCGAGCCACTTTCGCCCACGATGCCCAGCGTCTCACCCGCACGCACAGACAGCGTCGCCTCATTTACCGCTTTGACATGGCCCACGGTCCGGCGCATGAGGCCCTGTTTGATGGGAAACCAGATGCGCAGCTTGTCGGTGCTGGCGATCTCGCTCGCATTCTCGGGCACCGGGCTTGGGCGCCCCTTCGGTTCTGCCCCAAGCAGTTTCTGCGTATACGGGTGCTGCGGGCTGTCAAAGATCTGGCGCGTCGGCCCCTGTTCCACGATATGCCCATGCTCCATCACGCAGACCCGGTCCGCGATACGGTGCACGATGCCAAGATCATGGGTGATGAACAAAAGCCCCATGTTTTCCTGACGCTGCAGATCCGCCAGGAGTTCAAGGATCTGCGCCTGGATGGTCACATCTAGCGCGGTGGTGGGCTCGTCCGCGATCAGCACATCGGGTTTGTTGGCCAGAGCCATGGCAATCATCACGCGCTGGCGCTGCCCGCCAGACAGCTCGTGCGGATAGGCGCGCAGCCGCTCTTCCGCGTTTACGATCCCGACCTGATCCAGCAACTCCAGGATGCGCGCCCGCGCTGCATCACGCTGGACGCCTTGGTGCAGCGCCAGACTTTCACCCAGCTGCTTTTCGATGGTGTGAAGCGGGTTAAGCGACGTCATCGGCTCTTGGAAGATGAACGAAACATCGTTGCCACGCACGTCCTGCAAAAGCTGATTGGAGGCACCAATCATCTCTTTGCCGTCATAGGTGACCGAGCCCGAGACCTCCGCACTGTCGCCCAAAAGACCAACTGTCGAGAGCGCCGAGACCGATTTCCCCGACCCGCTTTCGCCAACCAGCGCAACCGTCTCCCCCCGCGCGACCGAAAAGGACACGCCCTTCACCGCTTCGGTCAACTGGCCCTCTTGCCGGAAGCTGACGCGCAGATCTTGGACGTTGAGAATGGGCGCGGTCACGAGAACGTCTTTCGCGGGTCAAAGGCATCGCGGATGCCTTCGAAGATGAAAATCAAAAGGCTCAGCATGATCGCGAACACAAAGAAGGCGGTGAACGCAAGCCAGGGTGCGGTGAGATAGGTCTTGGCCTGGAGGCTGAGCTCCCCCAGCGACGGCGCCGAGGACGGCAGGCCGAAGCCCAGGAAGTCCAACACCGCCAGCGAAGAGATCGTGCCGGTGACGATGAAAGGCAACATGGTCAGCGTGGCCACCATCGCATTGGGCAACATGTGGCGGAACATGATCGTCAGGTTCGAAACGCCCAGCGCTTTCGCCGCGCGCACGTATTCAAGGTTGCGCGCACGAAGGAACTCCGCCCGGACCACGCCGACAAGCCCGATCCACCCGAACGCCACAAGGATTATGATCAAAAGCCAGAAACTTCGCCCCAAGATCGCGAAAAGGATGATGATCACGTAAAGCTGCGGTGTGGCGCCCCAAATCTCGATGATCCGCTGGAAGATGAGATCAAGCCAGCCGCCGAAATACCCCTGAATCGCGCCTGCAAAGATCCCAATGACCGTCGAGGCCCCGGTGACAATCAGCGTAAACAGGATCGACAGGCGGAACCCGTGGATCACTCGCGCCATCACATCACGCTTGGTCCCATCCGTGCCAAGCCAGTTCTCGCCATTGGGCGGCAGCGGCGCGGCCCCTGGGCGTTCGACAGCCGTGTCGTAGGAATAGGGAATGAGCGGCCAGATCGCCCAGCCTTTTTCAATCTCTTCGCCTTCGATGACACCATCAGCCGCGTCTTCGATGTATCCTTCGGGGTCGTCGAAACACAGATCAAGCCCGCCGGTCTTGATCAAACACTGCACCTCTGGATCGCGGTACTGCGCCTCTGTTTGGAAATCGCCACCAAAGTCCGTCTCGGCGTAGAAGTTCCAAATCGGCGTGAAATACTGCCCGCGATACTGGATCAGGATCGGTTTGTCATAGGCCAAAAACTCAGCAAAAAGCGACAGTGTGAAGAGGATGCCAAAGATCCAAAGGCTCCAATACGCGCGGCGGTTTTTCTTGAAGTTGCGCCAGCGGCGTTGATTCAGCGGGGAGAGCGCCATCAGCCTTCCCTCCGCTCAAAGTCGATACGCGGATCGACCAGCACATACATCAAATCCGAAATGATCCCCACCAAAAGCCCAATAAGACCAAAGACAAAGAGCGTGCCAAAGACGATTGGGTAGTCGCGCGCCACAGCAGCCTCGAACCCCAAACGGCCCAGCCCGTCGAGCGAGAAGATCGTCTCGATAATCAAGGACGCGCCAAAGAAGACCGAGATGAACGCCGCCGGAAAGCCGGCGATCACGATCAGCATCGCGTTGCGGAACACGTGGCCGTAAAGCACGCCCTGCTCGCTCAGCCCTTTGGCGCGTGCTGTGATCACGTATTGCTTTTTGATCTCGTCCAGAAACGAGTTCTTGGTCAGCAGGGTCAGCGTGGCAAAGGCCGAAATGGTCGAGGCAACGACCGGCAGCGTGATGTGCCACAGGTAGTCTTTAACCTTGCCCCACCAGGTCAAAGTCTCCCAAACGGCCGCGTCGCTGGTGAGGCCGCGCAGCGGGAAGATCTGGATGTAGGTGCCGCCCGCCAAGAGCACCAGAAGAAGGATCCCGAACAGAAAACC
>CAWUIP010000066.1:0-18211 GCA_963922415.1 uncultured Aliishimia sp.
CCCCGCGCTCGTCGTAAAAAGGTGTGTGTTTAATGAGACTTATCGGTTTCGCAGCTCTCGTAGCTGCCTGTTTGGCGACCGCCACGCAAGCCTCCACAATCAACCTGTCCCGCAACGCCACGCAGTCGAGCGCTGCAGTTCTGTTCGAAGAACGCTCAGCTGTCGCCGTTGGCGCAAACAGGGTCACCGTTGATTACCTGGTCGGATCCAATCTCTCCGTCGGCCAAGACTTTAAGGGCATCAACACACAGAATGCCGGCCTTGACCTGACAGCCGGAACTTATGACGTCTCCCTCGTGCATTTTGATCCGCTCGTGAAGGGCAGCACATCCGGCACGTTCAGCTTTGCCGGGGACATCGTTGCGCTGATCCTCTCCAACAAGGGATCGAAACGATTGCTGAACGAAAGCGATGCAGTCCTTGGACTGCCGTCGACGTATACGTATGAAAGCAATACAGCGCGGCGCGCCGAAAAGGGCGATCGGTTCACGCTGATAGACGCCAATACGTTGTCGTTCAATTTCGGCGCGAATGGCAGCCATATCGACAATGTGCGGGTCATCACGACCGCTGTGTCCGCCGTGCCGCTGCCTGCAGGTTTGCCGCTATTGCTCGCGGGGCTAGGCGGGTTTGCTGTCCTGCGACGGCGGCGAGGTATGAAGACCACCTAAGGGTCAGCGACGGTCAAAGATCTCGTTGCATGCGCGCACCGTTTCGCGCGCGCCGTCAAAGCGAAGCCTACTCTGCGCGTGTGGTGCAACAGCTTGGACCTCTGTCAAGGCAGCATTGATGCGGTCGCCCGATACTTCATTCAGCGGGATGGCCTTAATCCGCGGCATCTTGGTAAGCGCTTCGGCCCGCTGCGCCTGCTCTGTTTCATTGCCTTCATCGAACGGAACGATGACCGCCGGAATGCCCGTCTGCAGAATATCCATCGAGGTGTTGTAGCCACAAAGTGAGACAGAGGCCTGCGCATTCTGCAGCAAACTCCGAAAATCGGACCGGGCGCGCTCCACGATCACATTCGGGCCTGCGCGTGGCGCAAAACGCCCCAGACGATGCGGGTCAGGGCCACCGATCAAAAATCGCCACTGCCCACCTGCGCGCGCCGCGACAAGCGCCGCTTCAAGCACTTGATCCCCAATCAAGCCGCTGCCTGTCGAAACAAGGATTTCTCCCGTGCCTGCGTGGCCTTCTTTCGGCGGCAAAGGGGGCACCACAAACCCGGTATAGGTGAGCTTGCGGCGCACCGCGTCCGAAACAGGCCAGCTTTGCTCTAACGGTATGACATCCGGGTCTGCATGCGCAAAAACATGCGAGATGAATTGCTCGAGCACCTCTTCGGCAAAAGCCAATTTCCTTGGCTTCGATGGGGGCGAGAGGATTTCACGGATGCTTGAGACAATCAGGGGTTTCGGACGCAAACCAACCGCCGTGTCCAGTATCGCAGCATACTCATCGCGCAGGATCCGCCGTCCGAACGGGAAGAGTTCTAGCATCAAAAGATCCGGCTTGACCGACGCAAGGACGGCGCGCGCAGTTTCGATACGGCTTTCGAAAAGGGCGTCATCTGCGGGCTGGCCATCCAGTTTCAAAAGCCGGGAAAAATCGGCGCCATCCGACCGGATTGGCGGTAATTGATGGAGGTGGACGCCGGTCTTGTCAAACTGCGGCACATCAAATCCGCCCGAGATAACATGCGCCTCCCAACCGTCTTGCGCAAAGGCCTGCGCTAGAATGAGCGCGCGTTGCAAATGACCTGCGCCCAGTAAGTGATTGACAAGGATAACAAGGCGTAGGGTCATTGTTGGCGGGTCTCCAGGCGCAAGGGCTCGGGATGGGGGTGCCAATGCTGCCCCTGTTTTTCAAGGATATAAAGGCGGTTGCGCTTGATTGTGAACGGGGCTGCCCCCGCAAACTCCCATTGCCAGGCTTGGGCCAAGGCCGCGCGCATAACGCCGATATGAGTGACGGCGATCGCGTCGCGTTCTAGGCTATCCAGCCAGTTCAGCACGCGCGTTCCAACGGCCGAGATCGGCTCGCCACCCGGCGGTGTGTAGGACCATCCCCAGGCTTCGATAGGTTTGTAGCCGCTTGCGGGATCGGCCACGAGATCAACGCCTTTTGCGCCTTCCCAGTCGCCCCAATTCATTTCGATGAGGTCGGTCGAGATGCGCGGCGGCTCCGCAACAAGGGTCGCTGTCTGAACTGCGCGCGCGAGGGGCGACGCCCATATCTCAGCCGAGGCCCAGGCCGCTGGAAGCTGCAACTGCGCCAAGCCGTCACGCGCCGCGTCATCAAGGGGGATATCGGTTCGGCCCTGAATTCGATGTTCACGGTTCCAGGCTGTATGGCCATGCCGCAGAAAGGCGACCCGCAGGCTCATGTCTTTGCCTCAATCAAAGCGGTGAGCGTCGTCCCCAGCGTTGCAGCTGCTGCAGGCAGCAAGTGGTGCGCGGCAATGTACTCTCGGATCGGGTCCGGATCCGGTGGCGTTTCTAGGTAGCTTTGCAGGGTCTGTGCCAAGGCGGCGGGCCCCTCCGCAGGGTGCGGGTAAGACAAGTGTGGCGCCAACACATCGATCAGCCCAGGGCGGTTCTGGGCGACGACGGGCAGCCCGGCGGCTTGGGCTTCCAGATAGACCATCCCAATAGCTTCATTGACCCCGGGCCAAAGGAAAATCCGCGCGCGATCATAGGCCGCGGCCAAGCTGGCGCGGTTCAGTTGACCCAGAAACGTGACGTGATGCTTAACCGGCGCCAGGGCCGCCTCGATCGTCGGTCTGGCAGGCCCATCGCCGGCGATTTCGATGTGCCAGCGCCCCGTCAAATGTCGCAGAGTTTGGGCCAAAACCTCGTAGCTGGCTTGCTTGTCGCCGGGCCGCATCATGGCCGCGGTGAAGATGCTGCCCGAACGGCGACCCGGCTCTGGCAGCGCTCGCTCGGGCAGGAAAGGGTGCAAATGTACCAGGCGTTGACCCGGCGGGGCATAGTTTCGCAGTGCGATGGCATCGCGCTGGGTAAAAAAGAACAAAGCATCTGCGGCATCTGCAGCAGCCTCGGCGGCCCGCGCAAAGCGGTCCCAAGGCCCACCAAGCCGCTTGCGGGCGCGTGTTGCTTCGATCTGGACGAAAGGAATATCCAGCGCACGCGCGACGGCGGGGCCCAAAAGGTCCGGCGCCTTGTAATAGTTGTGATAGGTTACCCAGGCGGACCAACCCGCATCGCGGCCCTGCCCGATCAGATCCGGCACCAGCGCGCGGGCCTCGGCGATCAGCGCGGCCTGCGCTGCATCATCGCCTTGCTTTTCCAGCGTGCGAAGTTCGGAAACTAGTTCAGGATCAAACCCGGCGAACACAAGCGCCTGCATCAAACTGCGCGCGATCTCACGGTCGCCGGACGGGTTAGGGTGGTTGGGCGACTTGAGCGGCGCGTAAAAGGCCAAGGGCCTCATGCCAGCATGCCTCGCAGACGTTTTTCAAGCTGGGCGATGCCGGGATGCATGGAAAATTCAGCGCGCAGACGGGCCTCGGCGGCGCGTGCCCAGTCTGCCGCTGTATCGGGATCCGAAGCGACGGTGGTGATGGCTTCGGCCAGGGCTGCAGGGGCGTCATCGCTGAGAAGGCCGTGGGTGCCACTATCGATGAATTCCGGGATCGAGCTGACCCGCGTGCTGAGCATGGGCAACCGTTGCGAGGCCGCCTCCATCAACACGTTTGGCAGACCGTCGCGGTCCCCGTCCGATGCCACCCGCGACGGCAACACGAACAAGTCCGCCGCGCGCATCGCTTCGATCACCTCGGGCTGGTCGCAGGCCCCCTTCCAGGTGATCCGGTCGGCGACGCCCTTGGCTTCCGCCAGCTTTCGCATCTCGGTTTTCAGCGCCCCGCCCCCGATATGTATCCAGTGCCAGTCAAGCTCTGGCGGCAGCAGCGCGAAAGCTTCGATCAACCGATCAAAGCCCTTCTTTTCGACCAAGCGCCCGACGGACAGCATGTGAAATGGCGCGTTTGCGGCGCGCAGGGGTTTGTCTGGCGGGTCCGGAAAGCGGGTCAGATCCAAGCCATGATAGACCAGGTCGACTTTGCCAGGATCTCCGGCGATGGTCTGCAAATGTTTGGCCGCAAGTGCTGTGCATGTGGCCCCCCAAGCGGCGGACCCAGTGCCCGGTTGCAACTTTTCGGCCAGGTCCCAGTCGAAATTCGTCCAAATGTCCCGCGCATGGGCGGAAAAGGACCAAGGCAAGTTCCGCATCACGGAAGCATAGCGCGTGACCGAGGCGGGCGTGTGCAGAAAGTGCGCATAGATCGCCTGCGTCTCACCAGGCAGTTCGGTGGCCATGACACAGGCTTGTCCGAAACGGCGCACCCGATTGCGCGACAGGTCACGGGCCAGATCGCGCCAGTAAAGCCGCGCGGCCGCTTTGTATCCCGGCAACCGCCGCGCCCGCCACCACGCGCGCAAAACGCGAAGGGGTTCTTCATAGAGGTATTCAGGCAGGTAGTGGACCGCACCTGTGACTTGATCATGCAGGGGATGGGTTTTGGTATCGTAGGGCCGGCGCAGGGACCAAATGTCAAACTTGAGGCCCTTCGCCTCTAATGCGGCGAGTTCTTGCGCGATGAAGGTTTCGCTCAGACGTGGCCAGCCTTTGACCACTACGACCAGCGCAGGTGCGGATTTGGTCATTCGGCTGCGGGTTTTTGGTGTCTGGAGTGACGAATGAGATGCGCGGTGCGCTGCGCCACACGCGCCAATCCCCCCATCAACTCGCCGGCACCGGCTTCGGATGGCAGGTTTTGACTGGGTAGGTGGCGAATAGCGGCCGCCATCGCCTCGGGCGTCAACGTATCTCGGGTTTCGGTCAGCATGCGCACCAGGCCGATTTCTTCCGCACGCGACGCGCGGATCAGTTGTTCTTTGCGGGGCTTCGTCCGCGGGACGATGACAGCGCGTTTGTCGAAGGACAAAACCTCGCAGAAAGTATTGTAGCCGCCCATGCAGACAACCCCGACTGCACCTGCATGCAGATGCTCAATCGCGGCTTCAAATCCCACTGCGTGCACGCGCCCCTCCAGCGCCTCCACCCGGGTTTCAAAAGCCGCACGCGTCTCACCCGCCAAAAACGGGCCGTAGACGATGGCGGCTTGCGGTTGCAAATCGGGGTCCGTCTCATAAGCGCTGAGCACCAGATCGACGAGCGCCTCGCCATCCCCGCCACCGCCGGGCGTGACCAGGATGTAAGGCTCCTCCGGGGGGGGCGGCGCGCCAGGCGGCATGTCGCGGCGCAAATACCCTGTCCAATACATACGAGACCGGGCGTCCTGGCTTAGGTTTAAGCCACGGACCGGGTCGTAAACGGACTGCGGACCATAGACCCAAATCTCGTCATAATAGGTCTCGGCGGCCTCCAGCGCGCCTTTGCGCTCCCACTCGGCGGCCAGGACATCTTGTTCGTCCAGGACATCGCGCAGACCCAAGACGCATTGCGTGTCATGGTGATCCAAAAGGGCCTCAAGCGCGGGCAAAAGCTCGCCCCGGAAGCCCGTTGGCTCTTTATCGACCACCAATAGGTCGGGATCGAATGCCTCAATCGCGGACAGGATCAAGTTTGCGCGAAGATTGGTGATATCGTCGATATCCATCCCCAACGACTGGGAAATATAGGACCCGTCAGACAGTTTGGTGACGCCGGGCAAGCGCAGATGGTCTACCCGTTCGGGGAAGGCAAAGCGTCCGGCGACAGGGCTTCCGGTAATAATCAATGCAGAGGCAGTTGGATCTGCCTTTGTCATCGCTGTCGCAAGTGCGCGGGAGCGTCGCAAATGGCCTAGGCCAAACGTGTCGTGGCTATAAAAAAGGATGCGTGGCCCGGCAGTCTGCGCAGCGTTCATTGTTTGCAACCCCATCGCTGCGGGCCTTCGCCATCCCAGATTCGCCAAGTGTGCGCCACGCATGCACTCCACATTCCCCCGCCCCCGCCCTGAGGGAGCCGCGCCAAAACACCCAATATACATGCCCCCTTGAGTTCGTTTTCGTCAACTCACAATGCATGTGGCGCGCCTGTGATGCGCCACAAACACAGAGTCACGGCCTGGAAATGCGCATTCACGCGGTTCACATTCTAGAGTAGCGTGAAGCAGATACGCAGGTGAGCAGGACGAAAACGGAATGAGATCGGCAAGACGCACATATGTTGCTTTCTGGCTCTGCGCCTTTCTGGCGTTGCTGCCGACTTTGGCGACACCGCAAGCCATTAACCTGCTTACAGGTGGCGCGACAGCATCCGATGAGACAGACGGCACCGACAGCGACGTCGCCAAGATCATCGAGCAGGCCGCGAACAGCGGAGTTAGCGTCATCGTCATTGACGCCCAGGGCAATGTCCTATCACCCGCAGCCGAGACCCCGGTCCCCGTAGCAGAAGATGCGCCTGCGCCAGCTGATCGAGGGCTCCGTGCCGCACAAGAAAACATAGCTTCGTTCCGAGCAGCACTCTACGATCGATTGACGCAACTGCCATCGGCGTTGAATGAAGTTGCCTACATTCTGCGGGCCAGCTCGCCGGATGGTACGATCTTTGCCTATGTCGAGACACTTCTGCTTGCGATCGTCCTTTTTTCAATTGGAATGGTCGCTCAGAAATACATCTATGGACGGCGCATAGCGAGCCACTTCATCATCCCACTCATACGAGAGAACCCGCAAGGCTACGCGGAAAAGATCCCGTTTCTCACAGTTCGGCTGCTTGGCGGCGTTGTCGGCACGCTGTTTGCGATGTCCGTCGCCTATCTGGTCGGGTACGTCATATTCGGTCCAATTGAAGACAGTGCGATCCAATTCACCGCGATCCTGATCAACGTCGCATATTTTTTGGCGATGACCATTATCAATATCTGGCGCATGATCCTATCGCCTTACTTGGAACAGTACCGAATACCGCGGCTGAGTAATCGGAACGCGTTGCGTCTGCATTTGTGGTTGAGCGGCGTCGTGATCTTGGGCGCCTTTACATTCCTATTCACGGTCTGGATCGAGTCTTTGGGCCTCAACGAAGACGTCGCAGTCTTTATGAACTTGTTCATGAGCTTCTTTGTCATGGTCGCGAATATTGCGTTGGTCATGGCGAACCGCCGCGCGATCACAAACTCTATTCTGAATGGCGAAGACGTGCGTCAGGTCAGCTGGCCGACGCGTATGCTGGCGAAGTTCTGGGCGCCTTTGGCCTATATCTACACAATCTTTGCGTATGCAGAGCAAGTCTATGATCGGATCGTAGGCGGTTTTGGGGGCGTACCGCTCTTGCCGGGGGGCTACGCGATCCTAACGGCTGTCTTGGTGGTCTACGGCCTGATTAACTTTGGGATAGAACGATGGTTTTCGCGCGCACGTGCGATTGAAGCGATGAATGCGGATGCAGAGGGTGCAGAAGGCCCGTCGCTTGACACCATCCCGCCGGCGGTTCTGGCCACACGCGCACGCGTCACAACGTTTGAAGGCCTCGCACGACGCGTCGCGGCGATCTTGGCTTTTGTGGCGGGGTTTGCGGCCTTCTTGTCCATGTGGCAGCCGGACACCGATATGATGACAGATAGCCTGCCGAACCGGACACTCGACGTGATCGTAATCCTGTTCATCGGCTACATCATCTACGATGCGTTTCGGATTTGGATCGACCAAAAGATCGCAGAAGAACAAGGCGATGAGGAGCCTGCGGAACTAGGGGACGAAGGCGGCGGATCCTCGGCCTCGCGGCTGGCAACGCTTCTACCGCTTTTCAAAAACGTCGTGCTGATCGTGATTGCCCTGTCGATCTTGTTGATCATTTTGATGGAGCTGGGCGTAAACGTTGGACCTCTGTTCGCCGGTGCAGGCATCGTGGGGGTCGCAATCGGGTTTGGCAGCCAGAGCCTGGTGCGCGATATCTTTTCGGGTGCGTTCTTTCTCTTCGACGACGCTTTTCGAAAAGGCGAGTACATTGAAGTCGGAGAGGTGAAGGGCACGGTCGAAAACATCTCTGTCCGGTCCTTTCAGCTTCGCCATCACCTGGGCAAGCTGCACACAATCCCCTTCGGCGAAATCCAGGTTCTGTCGAACTACTCGCGCGACTGGGTGATGATGAAGTTGCCCTTGCGCGTCACGTATGACACGGACGTGGATCGCGTGCGCAAGCTGATCAAGAAGCTAGGACAGCAGCTTTTGGAAGACCCGATCATCGGCCCCGACTTTTTGCAGCCCCTCAAGAGCCAAGGTGTGATTGAGATGCAGGACAGCGCAATGATCATCCGGGTCAAGTTCATGACAAAACCAGGAGATCAGTGGGTCATACGGAAGCGCGTGTTTGAAGAAATCCGAGCGCTCTTTGAGCGTGAAGGGATCAAGTTTGCGCATCGCGAGGTAACGGTGCGCCTCGCGGATGGACCAAACACGGAAACGCTGACACCGCAGCAAAAGGATGGTATCCTTGCAGCCGCGGAGGCTACGCTTGAAGAAGAGGACATGGCCGATGCGATGGGTGGGGATGACCGGTGATGCCTTTGGATCGAATATCGGTCCCGTTTGGCGCGTTAATGGAGTACCTGATGCAACCCACCTTTTCCAACAGGCTGCGCTGACCTAGATGCCCTGCTTTTGTATCGCGCCGACCCAGTCGTTTGTAAACTTGCAGCCGCGAATCTCGTTCGCGATTGCCCCGCCGCCACTGCCGATGATGAACCTACGCGCAGCACTCGCCATGGGCGTTGGTGGCCCCGAAGATCGCGCCGATATCCGGTTGTCCGCCGCGATGACCGCCGCCATGGGTGGACATCCGCTCCCGGCCTTCCGAGCGAGCGCAGCTTTGAACGTTATGGCGCAGCTGTCGGTTGCCGCACGCATCATGCCGCTCGCACCACTCGACATGATCTTGGCACATATCCAACAGGCAATTGACAGCCTGAAGGCACAGATGGGGCCCACTTTGCCTTTCTATATGGGCCTGCCGCGCGTTCCGATGATGAACTTGGTGGCCGCCGCGCGCTTGACCCTGGCCCTGCGGGCGCAGGGTATTTGCCCTTTCGCGCTTGCTGGCCTAAGCGAGGACGTTGCCCTTGGTGAAGCATCCAAAGCACGCTTTAACAGCGCAATGCATACGGCTGCTTCGCTTAGACTGCGCCCAGGACTGCCCTTCGCATTGGACCCAGTGCAGCTCGCGCTAGCACATCAATTCGCGGCGATTGCAAACGTGTCAGAGACAGCGCCGGCGATGGGCTTGCCGCCCGTCACCAGCCCCAACTTCATGCAAATGCTGCAAAACATGCTCATGGGCCTCGCAAAGCTTGCGCTGCCCCCCATCGACTTTTCGAATATGTTGCCCTTGGCCATGAAGCTTGACGACATCGCAACCATTAACGAGGCGTTTGGCGAGATGACGCCCGCGCAGATGAGCCGGATCAATGCGATGCTTCGGTTCATGGCACGGCTGAACATCCCGATGCCAGATCTCGCAATGGCCCTCAGCGCGAACTTAGCGAACCTGCCACCGGCAAGCGCCGTTACATCGGGCGCAAGCCTTTACGCCAGCGCGCGACCGACCTTTAACGCCATGATGCGTATGCAGATGCCGCACATGCCGATCCTGCCGCTTTTGATGGCGCTAGGTGCGCTTGCTGCACTTTTGTTCAAGGCACTGGGCCTCACACCCGCTGCAAATTGCCCAGGATGCAAATTCCCGATCTAGTGTATCCTAAGACCGGCAAGCCCGGGCTCTCTCCGTCAGCCCGCGGATCAGCGCGACATGCGCCAGGTCGATTTGCGCATAAAGCCCATTCAGGTCTGCACCGCGCCGCCCCTCACTCAGCGCCAATGAAAACGCCACCAACGCGTTGTTAAAACCGTGTGCCGGATCAAATTGGCCAGCTTGTTCCACGCCGAACTGCGTGTCTTGCAGCATCTCTTTGAACGCGTCGAACTTTGCGTCGAAGGCGTCGACAGACGTGTCATCAGAGTAGCCCATCGATGCGATGGCCCGCGCCGAATCACGCAATCGGTACGTGAATTCAACAACTGTCGGGAATGTGGCCCGCCTTAGTCTTCTGAGGTCTTCATCTCGGTGCGACGTCCGATCCATTTGCGCATGCGTCATCGCAAGCCGTAGGTCCGCATCTTCACGAAGCTGTTCGCGGATTTTCGCCAAACCCGCTTGCGTTTCCTTACGCATCTGACCTTCGAATCGAGCAACCTTTTCATCATAGTAGGCGAGCATTCGCGCATTCACCGACCGACGCGTAAACGCCAAAATTGCCGCCGCAACACCACCCGAAACAAGTATCGAAAGTAATAGGTCCTGAAGTTCCAATGCGGTACCCTCAAGTGATCAATCAAAATGAATTCGAAGAGGTCTTGCGACCTGGCAGTTCTAAAATAGGCGAACTCAGAAAAACGAGGCATCGTAACTTTAGTCGAACAAGCGTATCGCGATATACGGGAACTCCAAAGTGATAGTGCGACGACTGAGGCGCTTAGGATGCGTACTGCCTTTAAGACTTGCTCAAAAGTACGTGAAGTCCCTGCTGTTCGAACGCGATGATGTCTGAACCGGTCCACCAAGACACTCACGCGGTCATGACATCTGGGGATACGGTTTCGTCTGGAGGCGAGCATTGATCTTCCCAAATCGCGATAGGGCACCCAAAAAGCGCGCTTCGATTTGCGTCGTCGTTCAGTGGATAAACAGTATCTCGCAACCCATAAAGCATGCATAGCGTTTGGCGTTGCGCCGCTTGAGCGCCGAGGTAGCATAAGGTTTCGACAGGATCACTGCGGAATGCCGATTGATGCGCAAAAAGCAGTGATGTATCGAGCGTTGTTTCAATTAATGGCCGAAAAAACAGTTGGTTGAAGATCGGCGCCAGATCATAGCCGCGCCACAAACTGCATAATGGCGGCTCGTGGCAGTCTTTCCAATTCTCGCACAAAAACAGATGGCGCACCTCGGTTTGGCCGTACCAAATGTGCACTGCACCCCCAGGCATCGTTATCCGACTCAGTTCAGCGACCTCTAAACGATACATCCCATCCAAGGACATCGCGCCTGAAGTCAGGCAAGGATCGGCGGACGTTCTGGGCCCATGCGCAAGATGTCCAGAAGCTTCTAATTTCGAAACAGCTTTCTTCAAATCGGTGAAGTGTTTCTGATTTGGCGACAATGAGTCACTGCCACCCACAGGCACGGACCTAACGCGATGCGCTGCGGTTTGGGTCGTAAAACCCTCATTCTTCGCAAGAAGCTCAACACGAGGCACGTCCATAAAGTGGAGTGCCTCTGCCGAAAGAGGAAGTTTTAAGGTCATTTTAGCTTACAGTGCCCACCAACACTGAAAGCTTAACACATTTAACGCGAAAAGCGAAGTCACCATTCGAAAAATTCGCAGAAAATGCGGCTGTTCGGCGTCAACTCTTGGTTACATGCCGTCCAGAAATCCTGGTCCTGCGCGCGATAGCAAGGACTGTGCGAGTGTCCTGCCTATTTCGGCACCATCTTCAATCTTGCCGGACAACGCACCTGAGATCGCCTCGGTCCCGTCTGGCTTTAAGATCTCTCCGCGCAGCATCAACGTGTCACCGTCTAGGGTCGCGAGACCTGCGATCGGCGTTTCGCACGATCCATCCAACGTGAAAAGGAAACTGCGTTCCGCCGCAAGCCGCTGTCCGGTTTCAAGGTCATGAATTGCGGAGAGCATTTCTTCGACCCGAGCGTCGTTGCCGCGCCGCTCGATCCCGATCGCGCCTTGCGCAACTGCCGGCAACATATCGTCGTCAGAAATCGGCGTCGCAGGAACATCGTCCATACTGAGTCGGTTGAGCCCCGCACACGCCAGAAATGTCGCTTCGGCAACGCCATCGGCGAGTTTTTGCAATCGGGTCTGTACGTTACCGCGAAATTCAACAACGTTGAGGTCGGGGCGACGGTACAGCAGTTGCGCGCGTCGGCGCAGGGAAGATGTGCCCACGGTTGCGCCTTCCGCGAGGTCTGAGAGCCCTTGCAACGCGTGCGAGACGAAAGCATCGCGGACGTCCTCGCGCGGCAGATAGCAGTCGAGAACGAGACCATCAGGTTGTACCGTCGGCATATCTTTCATGGAATGGACTGCGATATCGATCTTACCGGCAAGTAGGTCTTCCTCGATCTCGCGGGTAAAGAGGCCTTTGCCGCCAATTTCCTTGAGCGCACGGTCCTGGATGGCGTCGCCCGTCACCTTAATCACAACGATTTCAAAGCAGTCTTCCGCCAGCTCATGGGCCGCAGATAGCCGGTCCCGCGTTTCATACGCCTGGGCCAAGGCCAGGGGGGAACCACGGGTGCCTATTTTCAATGTGTCGTCGGGGGTTGGTCGGCGCATAGTCATGACTTTATCTTTTAGATGTGTCAATTTAAGTTGACAACTGCAATGATGCGCTAGGGAGCACGGAATGAAAGACGGGACCATGACTGCGACAAAGACCATCCTGCGGGCCTTGGCCGGAGAAGTGCAAGACGTGCCACCCATTTGGATGATGCGTCAGGCGGGCCGGTACCTGCCGGAATACCGCGCGACCCGGGCGCAAGCTGGGGACTTTTTGTCTTTGTGCTACACGCCCGATCTGGCCGCTGAGGTCACGTTGCAGCCCATCCACCGCTACGGCTTTGATGCGGCGATTCTCTTTGCGGATATCCTGCTGCTGCCGCAAGCGCTTGGCGCCGATCTTTGGTTTGTGACGGGGGAAGGCCCGCGACTGTCGACGATCACCGATCAGGCGGGACTGGACGCACTAAAGCCCGTGGATGCGATCCATGAGACGCTGAACCCAGTTTATGAAACCGTCCGTATCCTAAGCCGGGAACTGCCCGAAGAGGTCACCCTTATCGGGTTCGCGGGCGCGCCTTGGACCGTTGCAACCTACATGATTGCGGGCCGCGGCACGCCAGATCAATGCCCCGCGCATGCGCTGAAAGACCAAGACCGCGCCGTTTTCGCAGCGTTGATCGATAAGATCACCGAAGGGACCATCGACTATCTTGGCCAGCAGATCGAGGCCGGGGCCGAAGTTGTCAAAATCTTTGATTCCTGGGCCGGATCCTTAAAAGGAGATGACTTCCAAGACTTCGCCGTCGCCCCTGCGCGCAAAATCACGGCGGCCTTAAAGGCCAAGTATCCGCATATTCCGGTCATCGGCTTCCCGCGTGAGGCGGGCGATGGTTACATCGGATTTGCGCAGGCCACAGGCGTCGACTGTGTGGCGTTAGACAACTCTGTCAGCGCCGCGTGGGCGGCCGAGCACGTACAAGTCGACGGTTGTGTACAAGGCAATCTGGCCTCTTCTCATATGGTGACCGGCGGCCAAGCGCTCGTCGATGAAACGCGCGCCATCGTAGAGGCGTTTTCCCAGGGGCCACATATCTTCAACTTGGGGCATGGCATTACACCAGACGCCGATCCCGACAATGTAGCACTGATGATCGAAACGGTGCGCCAACGCTAATCCGTTTCGATTTTCGCAGGTCCGTTAACCAGTTTTTAGCCACGGTCCGACTAGGAGAAAGGTGTGGTAGCGTGAGGCGGACTTGAACCGCCGACCCCAGCATTATGAGTGCTGTGCTCTAACCAACTGAGCTATCACGCCACGCTAGTACGGCGTTGGGCAATAGCTGCGGCAGTGCAAGCTGTCAAACGGTTTTGCTGCCTCTCGCCCAACAGATACGGACAAGCAGTGACCAAACGCGTTGGACGATGGGGATTTTGGCTGGGCACGTGCGCGATGTCCATTTGGATGGGTGAAACGGCGACAGCCCAAAACCTGCGCTTTTCATATTCCAGTTATGGAACGCCTGGGCTGATCGACATGCCCACGGCAACGGCCCCGCCGGATGCAGAGTTGACCACAACGCTTTTTCACTTCCAGGACAATTCCCGCGCCACGCTGTCCTTTCAAGTGACGCCGCGGCTGACGGCGTCGTTTCGCTATTCCCTTTTGGACGGGCTTGGGGGTGTTCGCGACGCGCTCTATGACCGATCTTTCGACATTCATTATGTCCTGTGGAACGAAGGCAGACTACGCCCGGCAGTTGCCTTTGGGCTGCGCGACTTCGTGGGGACAGGGGTGTACTCATCGGAATACATCGTTGCGACCAAGACACTTACCCCACGGCTGCAAGCGACCTTGGGAATTGGTTGGGGGCGGTTGGGCAGCAACGGCGGGTTCACAAACCCATTGGGGTTTTTGGGCGATGGCTTTGAAACACGTCCCGTGTCATCCAGCTCGAGTCTGGGGGGGCAGATCGAGTCGACGCAGTGGTTCCGTGGCGATGCAGCAATCTTTGCCGGCCTCGCCTGGCAGGCGACCGACGATCTGCAGGTCAAGCTAGAGTATTCGTCCGACGATTATTCCCAAGAAGAGGCAGGCGGACTGATTGACCGACGTGCGCAGGTCAATCTTGCGCTGGATTACCGCTGGCGCGATGGCGTCTCGCTGCAGGCTTTCTACCTTTATGGATCGACCTTTGGCGTTGCTTTGAACATCATCAACAACCCCAAGTCATCCAGTTCAACGTCGGGCAATCACCCCGCGCCGTTTCCCGTGCGTGCCCGCGCACCCGGCGCTGGTCGCGACTTGGGGTGGGTGACCAATCCGACGGTCCAGAGATCGACACGCGATTTGCTAATTGCCTCGCTGGAAAACGAAGGGATCGCCGTCGAAGGCCTGGATCTGCAAGGGACGCAAGTTCGGATCAACATCCGCAACGCGCGTTATGGCTACGCGGCCGAGGCGATTGGACGTACGGCACGGGTGCTTACACGGGTCATGCCCTATTCGGTGGAGACATTCGTGATTGTCCCGACCGATCTTGGCATGCCGATCTCGGCCGTCACGCTGAAACGTAGCGATCTGGAGCGCTACGAACATGATGTCGATGGGGCGGAAAAAATCTTGGCCCGCGCGCAGATTGGCGCGGCGCCGTTGCGGATACCGGCCCAGGTCGACCCAGACCTATACCCAAGTTTCAACTGGAGCTTGGGACCCTACTTCCGCGTTGGGCTCTTTGACCCTGATTATCCGATCCGCACGGACTACGGGCTTCTCTTAACTGCTGAGCTGGCACTGGCGCCTGGGCTATACGCGACAGGCAGCCTGCGGCACCGGTTGGGCGGGAACCTCGGGGATGATATCCGCGCCTCGGACTCGGTTCTTCCGCGGGTCCGTTCGGATGCAGGGCTCTACGCGCAAGAAGGGACAACCGCGCTTGAGTCGCTGACACTGGCCTATTACTTCCGACCGGGCCAAGACCTCTATGGTCGCGTTACAATCGGGTATCTCGAACCGCAATACGCAGGCATTTCGGCCGAGCTGTTGTGGAAGCCTGTGAAAAGTCGGCTCGCCGTCGGGGCAGAGCTGAATTACGTCAAACAACGCGATTTCGATCAAGGCTTTGGCTTGCGGGACTACGAGATTGCGACAGGCCATGTGTCTGCCTATTGGGAGCTTGGCAATGGATTTCACGCACAACTCGACGTCGGACGATATCTGGCTGGCGACTGGGGTGCGACGGTGTCTGTTGACCGCGAGTTTCGTAACGGCTGGCGCGTCGGCGCCTATGCCACCTTCACAGACGTTTCGTTCGAGGATTTTGGCGAAGGTTCTTTTGACAAAGGGTTGCGGTTCGTGATCCCGCTAGAGCCGCTCATCGGCAGGCCAAGCCGCCAACGCTACGCCGCGCTGATCCAGCCACTCAGCCGCGACGGTGGCGCACGCGTCAACGTCAACGGACGCCTATACGAGAGCGTCCGCGCCTTCCACGCCAGCGGCATAGAAAGTTCCTGGGGGCGGTTTTGGAGATGAAACGATACGCACTATTGTCGCTGTGTTTGGTGGTCGTTGCGTGCGGTGATGCCGTGAATGATCCGCTTGTGTCTGCTGTCAGAAACAGTGTGTCGCGTCTGAGCGCACCGACGGCTCCTCCCGCTAGTCTCGAAGACCAGCGCGCTGCGGTGCTCAAAGATATCGCAGCAACAGGCGGTCAAGACCCGGTCTTGGTGGTGGAATTGCCCAAGCAGCAGGCCGTCGCATCACTTGTCGCAGCGGCGCAGAACCAAGGTGCAACCACCTGGCTGGATGCGACCGGCGTTTCGCTCGTCACACGCGATGGCATCGTGCTCGCCACACGTGGCCTGGGGAACGACCTGATGGCATCGGACATCAGCGGATCACTGGCGGCAACGCAGTCAGCGTCTTCAGACAGTTACACGCGCGTGCAAAGATATCTGAACGGCGAGGGCCAATTGATCACGCTGAACCTGCGGTGTTCGGCGCGGCGCGCTGGCACGCGGGTCGAAGAACTGTGTGAAGCCCCAGAAACGACGATCCAGAACTGGTACCAAATCAGCGCCGGCCGCGTGACGGGGTCGAAGCAGTGGATTGGCCCGGATATTGGCTATGCCCTGCTGAACCGCGTGCGCTAGCCGCAACGCATTTGCATCACAGCACAAGGCGGCTGATTGACCAACGAGGCGTTTAAGGCCTTGTGCGCGGCGCTGATGGCAGCCCCCGGTTAATGCCGGTTTCTAAGGGTGACACCTCCAAATCCGGCGTATAACATTCCTTAGGGAGAGAAGCTTTTAGGGCAGCGACCCAAGAGGCCAATAGGGAGGAAAGAATGACCACTGTGAAAAGAACCTTTTTGAAAATGGCGGGCGCGGCTGTCGTCGCGTTGGGGCTCGCATCTTCTGCGGCTGCGCAGGACGTTCAATTGACGCTGCACCAGTTTTTGCCAGCACAAGCCAACGTGCCGAACCTGATCTTGAAGCCGTGGATGGAAAGCGTTGAAGAGGCCAGCGGCGGACGGATCAAAATCGACCACTTCCCGTCCATGCAGTTGGGAGGACGCCCACCCGAACTTATGGACCAAGCCATTGAAGGCACGGCAGATATCGTGTGGACAGTGGTCGGCTATACGCCAGGCCGCTACCCCACGACCGAAGTGTTTGAGCTGCCCTTCATGATGACCAATGCGCGGGCCGTCAGCCACGCCTATTGGGAAATGTTCGAAAAGCACATGAAGGACGACGAGTTTAAAGACGTGCATATCCTTGGCACTTGGGTCCACGGACCCGGTATGATCCACGTCAACAAAGAGGTGAAGACACCAGCAGACATGGACGGGCTGAAGATCCGCGGCGGCTCCCGCTCGATCAACGCGCTCCTGGCTAAGATGGGGGCAGAGCCTGTCGGCATGCCAGTGCCGGCCGTTCCAGAAGGCCTGTCCAAAGGCGTGATCGATGGCACGACGATCCCATGGGAAGTGACTGCGGCCCTCAAAGTACCAGAGCTTGTTGGCAACCACACCGAGTTTGACGGCGTGTCGCTTTACACGCTGACCTTCGTTCTGGCGATGAACAAAGACAGCTATGACAGCCTGCCCGACGATCTGAAGGCCGTGATCGATGCGAACTCTGGTCTGGAATTCTCTGTCTTCGCGGGCGGGACCCAGGCAGACGCGGACGGCCCGGCACGCAAACTGGCCGTGGACCGTGGCAACAACATCGTCACAGTCTCTGGCGCGGAGATTGACGCGTGGCGCGAGGTGGCAGCCCCGATCTATGCGGAGTGGATCGCCGACATGGACAGCCGCGGCAAAGATGGGCAAGCGCTTGTCGACGAGGCGCGCATGCTGATCGAGAAGTACACGCCGCAATACGAGTAAGAAGCCTTTGGTTCGGGCCCTGCAGTCTTGGGCCCGAACCGCTTTCAGAGTGGGGCGCATACATGCAACGCGTAATGTCGGGCGTCGCCCACACCATGGCCGTGATCGGCGGCCTCGTCCTTTTGGCCATTGTCATCATGACTTGCCTGTCCATTGCGGGCCGCGAGGTGGGTCTGGGCGAAATCACCGGCAACTATGAAATCCTCGAAGCCGGTATCGCATTCGCCATCTTCAGCTTTTTCCCGATTTGCCAGCTCTACGGCGGCCACGCGACGGTGGACGTGTTCACCGCGGGCCTTGGGCGGCGCGTGCTGCGGGGACTGCGCGCCTTTTGGGAGGTCATCCTAGCCGCCGCGATCATCTTTCTGGCCTGGCGGTTGGAAGGCGGGTTGGAACGCTATCTGCGCAACGGTGAAACCACACTCTTTCTGCAGTTCCCGGTCTGGTGGGCCTATGCCGCGAGCTATGGCGCGGCCTGTATCGCAGCCCTGGTCGC
>CAWUIP010000067.1:0-18143 GCA_963922415.1 uncultured Aliishimia sp.
AGTCCATGTCGACCGATATCTATGAGGCCGCAGAGATCGACGGGGCCACGCCGCTCCAGCAGTTCCGCTTTATCTCGCTGCCGCAGTTGATGGGCATTATGGCGGTTCTGTTCCTGTTGCGCTTCATTTGGACCTTCAACAAGTTTGACGACATCTTCCTACTGACAGGCGGTGCCGCTGGGACACGGACCCTAACCGTGAACGTCTATGAACAGGCCTTTGCCGTATCGAACTTGGGCGCGGGGGCTGCAGTGGCGGTTGTGGTCTTTATCGTCCTGCTGTTCTTTTCCGTCATCTTCTTCAAATTCTCGCCGGAGGATGAGGCATGAGCCGCTTTGGAAACATCTTTGTCCTGTGTCTGGTCTTTGGGGCGATCTGGGGCGCGCTGTCGGCTATTATCGTGACGCTCTTGGCCCTTTTCGTATCCGGTCTGACATTCCAACCGCAGGTGACGGCAGGTGCCATCGCGGGGCTTGTGGCGGCGGGTCTGCTGACGGGCCTGCCACCCGCCCGGCGCACCACCGCCATGGTCGCAGCCGCGGTCCTTGTGTTTGTGGTGGTCCTGGTTCTGGCGTCCGGCGCGCAGCCCTTGGGGCTCGGGCTTGGGACTTACTCCTTTGGCCAATTGATCTTCACCATCCTCTTGGCGTTCTTCGCGGTGCAGGCCACGCATCTCACAGCGATGAACCTGGGGCCGGGACAAGAAAAACGCTATAACGTAGAGGTCATCTGCCTGCGCTTTTTGCAAGGGTTCGGCCTTGTCGCCTTCACCATCGCCGTGGCGCTGCCGTTCTTTGTCATGGTGATGATGAGCCTCAAGAACCAACAGCTTTTGCTGTCAAACCCGCTCGACTTCTCCATCGACTTCGGCCAAGGCTTCGCAGCCCTCTTCCGCAGCTATATCGAGCTGTTCACACAGTACCAGTTCGGCAGTTTCCTGATCAATTCGACGCTGGTGTCAGTGGCGACGGTCTTCCTGACGCTCTTCTTTGCGGTGCCTGGCGCCTATGCGGTCGCGCGTTTGCGCTTTCCGGGGCAGAAGTTCCTCTCGCGCTCGATTCTGCTGATCTACATGGTGCCGATGATCGTGCTGGTGATCCCGCTTTACGCGATCTTCTCGCAGCTTGGGCTGCGCAACACGCTGTGGGGGCTGCTGTTCGTCTATCCGGCCACCACGATCCCCGTGGCGCTCTACATGCTGCAGGGCTACTTCCGCGGTATCCCGGCAGAGCTTGAAGAGGCGGGGCTGATGGACGGGCTCACCCGACTTAGGGTCATCCAAAAGATCACTCTGCCGCTGGCGCTGCCTGCGCTGGCCTCAGTCGCGCTATACGTTTTCATGATCGCCTGGAACGAGTTTCTCTTTGCCTTCATGTTCCTCGACAACGTTGATCTTTACACGCTGTCGCGCGGGATTGCAGAGCTGAACTCGTCAGAGGTGCCGCGCCAACATCTGATGGCCGGGGCGGTGATTGCGACGGTGCCGGTGCTTGCGCTCTTTTTATGGTTCGAACGGTTCTTGGTGGCTGGCCTCACGGCGGGCAGTGTGAAGGGGTAGACGATGACACTGATGCAGACGGCGCGGGACATTCTGAAGTCCAACGACCGCGGGGCTTATACGATCCCAACAAGCGGCCTTTACCCCTATCAGTGGAACTGGGACAGCGCCTTCATCGCGCTGGGCATCGCGACCTTTGACCCGGACCGCGCCTGGGCCGAGATCATGTCGCTCTTTGATGGGCAATGGCCCGACGGGATGATCCCCAGCATCATCTTTCGCGGCAACGATCCAGATTACTTCCCGGGTCCCTCGCGCTGGGGTAAGACGCTTGGCGATATCCCGTCAACGGGCGTGTCGCAGCCGCCGGTTCTGGCAACTGTTGTGCGCCGCCTGACGCAAGGCATGCCCGACCGTCGCGCGCAAGTCTTCGACGCGCTGATGGCCTATCACAACTGGTTTCACACGGCCCGCACCTATGACGGAATTGTCTGCACGGTGCACCCTTGGGAAACCGGGCGCGACAACTGCCCGGAGTGGAACATCGGGCTCGACCGGATGGAGGTTGCGCCAGACCTCGAACCCTACACGCGGATGGACAATAAGCATGTCGACCCGCGCTTTCGCCCCACCACAGAGCAGTACGACAAGTATCTGACGATTGTGCAGTTCGGCGACAAAATCGGGTGGGATCAGCGACGGTTGACCGATGAAGGGCCGTTCTTGATGGCCGATCCCAATATCCACTTCGTGCTGCTGCGCGCTGACAAAGACCTGCGCGCCATGGCCGCAGAGATGGGCAAGCCGCAAGCCGTGCTGGATCAGATCGACGGTTGGATCGCAAAAGGCGAAGCCGCGACAGACATCCTGTGGAACGAGGCACTTGGGGCCTTCACCGCGCGCGACATGCGGTCTGGCGACATGTCGCCGGGCTTCAGCAATTGCAGTGCGCTGTGCTTTTATGCCGATACCGGGACCGCAGAACAGCGCCAGCGCACGCTTCAGAACATGGCGCGTATTGCGGCGGATGTGTCTTACATGCTGCCAAGCTGGGATCCCGCCGATGCCGCGTTTGAACCGCAGCGCTATTGGTGCGGGCCGCTCTGGCCGCAGATGAATTACATGACGGCCCAAGGCCTGGCCGAGCAAGGCGAACACACCATGGCCGACAAGGTGCGCACGGATCTGTGCCGCGCGATAGAGCTTTCTGGCTTTTGGGAGTGTTTCAACCCGCTCACAGGCGAAGGATGCGTCGGCACGAATTTTTCCTGGACAGCGGCGATTTGGCTGTCTTGGCAGCATGAAAACACGCTCAAGGGTGCAGCCTAGGGGGGCAAGACAATGGGTTCAATTAGCCTAAAAGCCGTCGAGAAGTGGTTTGGCAATGTCCAAGTCATCAAGGGCATTGATCTGGACATCAAAGATGGCGAGTTGATCATCTTCGTCGGCCCGTCCGGATGCGGGAAGTCTACTCTGCTGCGGATGATCGCGGGGCTGGAGGAAACCAGCAGGGGTGAAATCCTCTTGGATGGGAACGACGTGACCCACAAAGTCCCGTCCGAGCGTGAGCTGTCGATGGTGTTCCAGTCCTACGCGCTCTATCCCCACCTGTCGGTGGAAGAGAATATGGGCTTTGCGCTGCAGACCGCAGGTGCGCCGAAATCTGAGATCAACGATAAGGTTGGGCGCGCCGCTGAAATCCTGAAGCTCAATGATTACCTTGCGCGCCGCCCCAAGGATCTCTCTGGCGGGCAGCGCCAGCGGGTCGCCATTGGCCGCGCGATTGTGCGTAAACCCAAAGGGTTCCTCTTCGACGAACCGCTGTCGAATTTGGATGCCGCGCTGCGCGTGGACATGCGGTTCGAGATCGCGCGACTGCATAAGACGCTGGCCTCGACCATGGTCTATGTGACCCACGACCAGGTCGAAGCGATGACCCTGGCCGACCGGATCGTTGTCCTGAAAGACGGTATGATCATGCAGGTGGGCACCCCGCGCGAGCTTTATGAAGCGCCGCAAAACCAATTCGTCGCGCAGTTTATTGGCAGCCCTAAGATGAATGTGATGCCATGCAGCACGACGCAGGGCCGTTTTGTCTTGGATGGCGGCGGATCTGGCGCGCTGACCTCAGACGGTCAAAGCGCTGCCGTCAATCTGGGGGTTCGGCCTGAGCATATCGCAATCGTTGCGGAAGGGCAGGGACACTGTACTGGGACAGTGCAGGTCAGCGAGTATCTGGGTGCCGATTACTTTCACTATGTCGATTGCGGCCCATTGGGCCTGCTCACGGTGCGAACGCCCGGGTCTGATGCTGACGTTGAAGGCCAAACAGTCGGGCTTGCATTCGACGAGACACGCCTGCACTTTTTCAATGCAGCAGGTCAGCGCGTGTAAGGGCATATTGATATGAAGCGTTCCGAAATTAATGCGATCATGGCAGACGCCGATGAGATGATGCGCAGCTTTGGTTTTACGCTGCCACCCTTTGCCTATTGGACGCCGAGTGCTTTCAAAGAAAAGGCCGCGTCTGTGCGCCACATCATCGATGCGCGCTGTGGGTGGGATATCACCGACTACGGCGCAGGTGATTTCGACAAGATGGGTTTGTTTCTGTTTACCCTCAGAAATGGCCTGCTGTCAGATCTCACTGCGGGTGGGGGCATGTGCTATGCCGAGAAGCTTTTGATCTCACGCCAGGATCAGCTGTCCCCGATGCACACCCATGTGATCAAAGCCGAAGACATCATCAATCGCGGCGGCGCAACGCTGGTTGTGCAGCTTTACGGGTCGGATGAGGACGGCAAGTTTGCCGAGGATCGCGGTGGCGAGGTGATGTGCGACGGTGTCGTTCGGTCTTTTGAACCTGGCGAAAAACTGAGCTTTGCGCCAGGCGAGAGCGTGACACTGCGGCCCGGCGATTGGCACGCCTTTTGGGGTGACGGCGGCGATGTGCTGATCGGCGAAGTTTCCACAGTCAACGATGATGAAACCGATAATGTCTTTCGTGACCCCATCGGCCGATTTGCCGAGATCGAGGAAGACGTTGACCCAACGCATCTGTTGGTCAGCGACTACCATGTTTTGGCCTAATTTTAACCAAGCGACTGCGCCTACTCCGGCGCAAATGTTGATTAAAGCTGACATTTTGAGGCCATTTGCTTGTGCGGCCGCATTCCCGCCGCAGACTTGCCATAGTTTTGACACAGCATTTGTCTAAAAATTGACTCAATGCTGCCGAAAGTTTGGTGCGCCGCCACGTATGTGTATGGGTGTGGCCCGCGCCGGACTGCATTTGTTTGGTAAACGGTAAGGGGATGTCATGTCTGACATTGAACGGTCGAGTCGTGCCGACGATTCTGTTGAAGACGCGGTAAAGCGCGCTCTTCGCGAGGTCGATACAATTATTCCACAACGTCGAAAACGACAGCGCCCACCTTTTGGCGTTTTGCGCGACAAGGATCTGACACTTCGCCCGGTAGCAGAATTTGAAACAGACACCAAGGATGCGCAAGATTTGGGCTCAAAACAGCCCAATCTACCGGACCCGCGGTTTGTGCGACTTGAAGATGCGTCCATCGACACGTCTGACACCAACGACGAACCATCTGCGCTGAAAAAAAACAGTACACGGATATTGCGAGAGTTCGTGCGCGGCGCTGGCATTGCCGTTTTGGTCTTGGTTGCCGTAACGGCCCCCTTCTTTTTGATGGCCGTTGTTGGGCTTTGGCTTTTGGCAAGTGTGTCGGCATTTCTTGTGTTTGGTGCGGAGCGCGTCTGGATTTGGGTGGCGAAAACCGCATCTAAACTTGCCTTCCGCTTTCCCCGCCAAGGCGCTGGCCTCTTTCTGTGGCTTGATAGCGTGGCATATCGCTGGGACCTCGTCCTTGATCGTTTTCCGGAAGGCACCGTTGATGGCCTCTACATGCCTGACTTCGCGACGTGTCATCAGATGCTTTTGCAAGATCGCCAAGCGCCGAAGCCCGGGCTCCGTCTTTGATCCGAGCGAGACGCGCGTGGGCTTGAATCCTCACGCGCTGGTCGCTAAGTCCCCTGGCTAGAACAACAGCAAAAGGCGGGCATCCGTGGTCAATCCGTTCCAGTTTCTTCAGCAAGTCAGAGCCGAAGTTTCCAAAATCGTTTGGCCGACGCGTCGCGAGGTCATGCTGACGACGGTTATGGTGTTTATTATGGCAGCACTTACGGCTGTATTCTTCGCGTTGGTTGATTTGGCCATTCGCGGGGGGCTGCGCGGGGTTCTCTCGGCCTTTGGCTAAACGCCAAACCTGCTTTCACCTCTTGAATTAAAGCCCTGCGCGCGGTATCGCGCCGTTTCACCCCAATCGACGTAACTCTAGATTCGTGTTGCAGTCGAGATGTGGGTCGGGCACATCTTTCAAGGTAGGCCTGAAAAGCAGAACACATCCGTCCCGGGCGAACATCGTCCAAGGGCGCGCAACGAAAGATAAAGCCCATGGCGAAACGGTGGTACTCGGTCAGCGTGCTGTCCAACTTCGAAAAGAAGATTGCCGAGCAAATCCGTCAATCAGTGATCGAGCAGGATCTTGAGGACGACATCGACGAAGTGCTGGTGCCGACCGAAGAGGTGATCGAAGTGCGGCGCGGCAAGAAAGTGACCACCGAAAAGCGGTTCATGCCGGGCTATGTGCTGGTGCATATGGAGATGTCCGACCAAGGCTATCACCTGATCAATTCGATCAACCGGGTCACGGGCTTCTTGGGGCCGCAGGGGCGGCCAATGCCGATGCGCGATGCAGAGGTGAATGCAATTCTGAACCGTGTCCAAGAAGGGGAAGAAGCGCCGAAGCTGATGATTTCCTTCGAGGTCGGTGAGAAGGTCAAAGTCAACGATGGTCCGTTCGAAGACTTCGATGGCATGGTCGAAGAGGTCGATGATGACAACCAGCGCCTCAAGGTGACCGTGTCTATTTTTGGACGCGAAACGCCGGTCGAATTGGAGTTCACTCAGGTCAACAAACAGACCTGATAAGACGCAGCTGAGTCGCCAAAGCTTGTACATTTTTCGGGGCTGGTACGGTTGCGTGCCAGCTCATTTTGCGTCTGCAAAAACTATCCACAGATTTCTGTTGCGCGGCGCAACCTGTTTGGATGGCGAGCAACCCATTGGATTCCAAAAGTCTTGGCGGCTTTTTGAAACGTGTCTTTACGGACAGCCGCCAATTGCCTGTAAATTTGTCCGCAATAGATGTTGACGAGCTTGGCAACATTTCGCCTAATTGTGGTGGGGACTACGTTATGTAGGCAAGAGTGGCACAATAGATACAATATTTCGGGGGATTCGCGCAGTGTTGAAGTATTTGAAAGACAGCCTGCCGTGGCTTGTTCCATCGGTTGCAATCGTCATCGGCGCGTCTGGGGTGTTGGACCGCGACCTATTCGGCGCGTGGTTCCCCAGTAATCGTGAACCTGCAGCTGTTGCGCCAGTGACGGCCGCGCCGCAGCCAGTGGTTGCCGCAAATCCTGCTGCGCCTGCCGCTACAGTTGCGGTTACTCCGGCAGCGCAGCCTGACACAAACGTCGTCGCCCGGCAAAGTAGTGCGTCTTTGTTGCTCGATCAGGTTGCTGCAATCCCAAGCGTGGTCGAGCGTGCGCCCGTTCAACCTCCGCAAACGCAGCAGGCCTCTGAGGCCCGGGAGCGGCAACGCGCCTTGGCGGCAGCATCTGCACGGACGGCCACCTTTAGCCCTGGTGGTGTCACGCCGTCTGCGCAGGCGCAGTGCATCGCAGATTTGCAACAGATGGCGAGTGGCGCACGGGTCTATTTCCCCAGCGGAGGCATATCTGCAGATGCAGCAGGTATTGAGCAGGGCCGCTTGCTTGGGCTTATCGTTCAAAACTGTCCTGACGTTCGGATCCGGGTCGAGGGGCACTCAGACGCGTCGGGCGACCCCAGCGCAAACCTGCGGTTGAGTCGTGCGCGCGCTGAGGAGGTGATCAAGCGTATCGGTGCCTCGGGCATAGATACGTCGATGTTCGTTGCCGAAGGGTTCGGCGACCGTCGCCCGTCTGGTCTCGTTGGGCCGCAGCCGGGTGCATATTACGACCGTCGGGTGGAATTCACGATTTTGGAAGACACAACACGTGTTGCGTCTCGCGGCCCGATCCAAACCCAACCTTGGGCGGATGCGTCGTGCGTCGCGGATTTGGAGCGTGCGGTTCAAGGCACAGTGCTCTTTTACGCTCCGGGCTCCGTGTCTCTTCGTGTTGAGGATGTGGACACAGCATTCCAATTGGCTGAGAAAGCGATGCAGTGCCCCCAAGCACGGTTGCGGGTCATTGGCCGGTACGCCGATAACGTAAATCCCCGGGAAACGACTATGACGGGCCGGCTCAGAGCCACTGCATTGATGGCCATGTTGGTGGCGCGGGGCGCCGCGTCAGAGCAGATCATTATCGCCGCCCCATCGCGTGCCGCGCCAAGCGCGACGGTCAGTGGACTGCCTGGGCATCGCGTCAACTTTGATGTGATCTACGAAGAGGGTTAACACTGCAAAACCGCTCTGGAGTGGTCGAACCGCCGGTCCTTGGCTTGGGCCGGCGGTTTTCGTATGGGATCTCAGCGCCTGCCAAGCTATGCGATGGTTCTGGTGTTGCAGACGTTTGCCGAGCCAATAAAGCAGCACAGCGCGGTGGTTGACCTTGTCACCGCAGCCGAAGCGGCCGATGCGGCGGTGAACGTCAAACAGCGACAAGACCCCTGTACCGACACTCTTGACGCGCCGTGGCTGACATAGCTCTTGATAAAATCCACATTGCACGGTACGCGACACGCTCGCCGCAACACGCGGCGAATCCTGTGTGGGAGGTGCGGGTCACGCGAGATCCAGCCGGACCACATTAACATATCTGCCCGGACGCGTCCGGTGTGGAGTTGACAAAGGAGATTGGCTGATGGCCAAGAAACTTGCTGGCACCATGAAGCTTCAGGTGCCTGCCGGACAAGCGAACCCCTCCCCGCCGGTCGGTCCGGCGCTGGGTCAGCGCGGCATCAATATCATGGAATTCTGCAAGGCGTTTAACGCCAAGACGCAGGAGATGGAGCCCGGCGCGCCGTGCCCAACCATCATCACCTACTATCAGGACAAGTCCTTCACCATGGACATCAAGACGCCGCCTGCGTCTTACTACCTGAAAAAAGCGGCCAAAGTGAAATCTGGCGCGACCAACCCCTCGCGGGAAACCATCGGCACGGTGACAGCCGCGCAAGTGCGCGAGATTGCCGAAGCCAAGATGAGCGACCTTTCGGCCAATGATGTGGACGCGGCGATGCAGATCATTCTTGGATCCGCGCGCTCTATGGGCATTGAGGTGAAGTAAGATGGCAAAGCTTGGAAAACGCACCAAAGCCGCCCGCGCGGCCTTTGAAGGCAAAGAGAACGTCTCGGTCGAAGAGGCCGTCTCACTGGTGAAAACGGCGGCAACTGCGAAGTTCGATGAAACCGTCGAGATCGCCGTGCAACTGGGCGTCGACCCGCGTCACGCGGACCAAATGGTGCGCGGCGTGGTTGGCCTGCCGAACGGGACCGGCAAAACAGTCCGCGTGGCTGTGTTCGCGCGCGGACCGAAAGCGGATGAGGCAACGGCTGCTGGTGCTGACATCGTTGGCGCAGAAGACCTGATGGAAACCATCCAGGGCGGCACAATCGAGTTTGACCGTTGCATCGCGACACCTGACATGATGCCGATCGTTGGCCGTTTGGGTAAGATCCTCGGGCCACGCAACTTGATGCCGAACCCAAAAGTGGGCACCGTGACAATGGACGTCGCAGACGCTGTCAAAAATGCCAAAGGCGGCGAAGTCCAGTTCAAGGTCGAGAAAGCCGGTGTTGTACATGCTGGCGTTGGCAAGGCCTCTTTCGACGAAGGCAAGCTGGTCGACAACGTCCGTGCGTTCATGTCCGCCGTAGCGCGCGCCAAACCGGCCGGTGCCAAAGGCGCTTATATGAAGAAGATCGCGCTCAGCTCGACCATGGGCCCTGGCGTGACCATCGACGTGGACAACGCTGTCAGCGAGTAACCCTCGTTCGATAGTAGCACAATATTGCGCACCGCTTCGGCGGTGCGTTTTGCGTTTAAGGTCTTTAGTTCAAAGTAAAACTAGCTTCTTCAAGGCCAAGCACGTCTTCGCGCTATCCGAGATTTTCTTTGACAGATCCAAAGAAAATCTGGACGCTGCCAGAACGACAACAAAGAAAAACTTAGTAATGTCGGGAGGAAGCAACATGGCGACGTCAGAGGACCTGCCAGATCATTCATCACAAAACACTGAATACAATACAGATTATGAAATGGGGCAGGACAATATCCGCCCCATGGGTCTGGATATTCACAACCCCGTTTTCTTGATTTCCAGTATCGTGATCTTCGGCTTTGTGCTGGTCGCGCTGGCCAATCAAGAGGCAACAGCCGCGTTCTTCGGATGGCTCCGACCGTGGCTGACAAGTACCTTTGACTGGTTTCTGGTTCTATCTGTGGACGCCATAACGCTCTTTTGTCTGGCGTTGATCGTCCTGCCCGTCGGCGCGGTGCGCATCGGTGGTAAGGACGCCAAGCCGGACTATTCCTATGCCGGTTGGATCGCCATGATGTTTGCGGCGGGGATCGGCATTGGACTGCTGTTCTTCGGTGTTTTGGAGCCGGTCTACTATAACTTTGCCGAAGGCGGCGGTGCGCGTCCACTTGGCATTGATATCACCCAGCCAGGCAACGAGTATATCGGCGTCGTCGGCACCATTCACCATTGGGGCCTTGAGGGTTGGGCGGTGTATGCCGCTGTGGGTCTATCGCTTGCGATCTTCTGCTATAACCTTGGGCTTCCGCTGACGCTGCGGTCTGCGTTCTACCCGATCCTGGGCGAGCGTGTTTGGGGCTGGTGGGGTCACATCATCGACACGCTGGCGGTCTTTGCGACGCTCTTTGGCTTGACCACGTCTCTGGGCCTTGGGGCGCAGCAGATTGCCGCTGGTCTGAACGAGATCTTCGGGATCGAACCGTCGAACACAGTGACGGTCTTCCTGATCATCGGCATCACCTTGATCGCGCTTGGGTCGGTTCTGATGGGCATGGACAAGGGAGTGAAGCGCCTGTCCGAGATCAACATGATCATGGCCGTCGCACTTTTCATCTTTGTCATCGCAGTGACCGGGGTGGTCACGGCTTTTACGCGGTATTTCAACGTGATGGTCGATTACGTGATGCTCTTGCCGGCGCTGTCGAACCCGTTCGGGCGTGAAGACAACAGCTACTTCCATGGCTGGACGACGTTCTATTGGGCCTGGTGGATCGCGTGGTCGCCGTTTGTGGGCATGTTCATTGCGCGCATTTCTAAAGGGCGGACCGTGCGGGAGTTCGTGATCTGCGCGCTCCTGGCGCCGACGCTTGTCTGTGCGCTTTGGATGTCGACATTCGGCGGGGCCGCGATTGACATGCTGAACGCGGGCGGCGCGGAGGGCGTGAAGGCCACCGTGATCGACAGCTACGCTCCGGAAGGCGCGCTCTTTGGGTTCCTGAAAGAGCTTCCGCTTTACGGGATCGTCGCGCCTATCTCTCTGATATTGATCGTGATTTTCTTTGTCACGTCATCAGACAGCGGCAGCCTTGTGATCGACACGATCACGGCAGGCGGCAAGATGGACGCGCCTGTTATTCAGCGGATCTTCTGGTGCACGCTGGAAGGCTTGGTGGCCATCGCGCTGCTGTTGGGCGGCGGATTGGCCGCGCTGCAGGGGGCGGCGGTGTCGACGGGCATTCCGTTCACGCTTGTGGTGCTGATCATGTGCTATTGCCTCTGGCTGGCCCTGCGGTCCGAACGCGCAAAGCTCTGATATCACGATGAAATCTGAAACCGGCGGGGTCTAGCATCTCGCCGGTTTTTCTTTGGCTTCTGCCCGCAAATCTGCATAGTTTCCACGGGCTTGGGCAGTGCGAGAACCAATATGACACAGACCTGGCGCGTGGGCGCGATCATGCGTGAACCACTGGACGCGGTGGCGCGGTTTGTTGGTTGGTATCGGCGTCTGGGGGCAGAGGAGATCGTCATCTTTTTCGACGATCCAGAGGACCCGGCGCTTGTTGAATTTGCAAATGAAATCAATGGAATACCGTGCCCGCCTACGTTCTGGGAGGGGCTGGGGCGCAGGCCGGATGCGCCTTTTGTCAAACGGCAGAACGCAGCGCTGACCTGGCTGTATCAGCAATACGCGGATGGCTGGCTGTTGAACGTGGATGCGGACGAATTTCTGTGGCCGGGGCCGACTGGAGTTGCAGGCATCTTGGCGCAGGCTGCGGCGGATACTGTGAGCCTGCGGGTGCGCACGGCTGAGCATGTCACGGGACCAGCAGATCTGGCCTTTCGGTTGCCGATGGACCCGGACACGCGGCTTTATGTGTATCAAGACGACGCGCCTCTGTTTGGCCCGCGCCGTGAGGGGCTGGTCGGCCACACGGCAGGTAAGTCGTTGATTAGATGCGGTGAAAAGCCACTGAAGCTGCGGCAGCACTGGCCCGAACGGCCCAGCGGCAAGCGCCCGCCAGAGGTGATTTTGGATGGCGAAAGCGGCGCGTATCTTTTGCATATGATTGGCGCGGACTACGATATCTGGCGGCAGAAACTGGCGTGGCGGTCGGCCTCGGCTGGGTTCACGCAGGCCCTGACACAGCGGGTCGCGGCGCTGCAAGCGGGGCCTGAGGACGGGTTACGCGATCTCTTTTCACGTCTTCATGCGGTGACTGCGGATCAGGCGGCGCGCATGGCGGAGCGCGGCGTGCTGTTGGAATTGGACCGCGCGATCTTTGCCCCATAGGGGCGCAGGTTAACCCACCGGTCGCAGGGGTTTGGGCGCGTGCCAAGCCGGAAAATGTACAAAACACGCGGCGCGCCTGTACATATGCGCGGGTCCGCGCAGGCGGTGATTTTTGATCGCAGAGGGACTTATGTACAAAACCCATAGGCCACCTGTACATATGCCCCACCGGATGGGGCGTTTACCTTTGGCTCACCACATATGAAAGGTTAACGCGCCGGGACGGTGCCCTTTGCGCGGCCAATCTTGGACCCAAAGCCTATCAAAAAACGCTTCCCTTATCTGCGCTTTGGGAGTATCCCGCCCCAGCGCGAGGGCGGAGCGATTCCTTCCTTGTGCATCTTTCGTCCGAGACGGTGGGCCGGGAGCATCCCGATAAGTCCTGCCTGAGATGGGAAGAGACCACGTAAACTCCAGATGTTCACCACGTTGAGCCTCTGGCGGTCTGGACCCGTTATTTCGAGGACCAAACCGCCGGAGTGATCCGGTTGTAACTGAGCTTGGGCGGGGAAACTCGCCCAGAATTGGAGTGAAACTGTGGATAGAGCCCAGAAAGAGAAAGTGGTCGAAGAACTCGGCCAGATCTTTGAAAGCTCTGGCGTTGTGGTGGTTGCCCACTACACCGGTCTGACAGTTGCTGAAATGCAGGACCTGCGTGCCCGTGCCCGTGGTGCGGAAGCGTCGGTTCGTGTTGCAAAGAACAGGCTCGCCAAGATTGCTTTGGCAGGCACCCCCATCGAAGCGATGGGCGATGTCCTGACAGGCATGACGGCAATGACCTTCTCCGAAGACCCCGTCGCGGCAGCGAAGGTGGCCGAGGAGTTCGCCAAGGCAAACGACAAGTTCCAGATCCTTGGTGGCGCGATGGACGGCAAAGTCCTGGATCGCGCGGGCGTTACGGCTGTGTCGAAACTGCCATCGCGCGAGGAGCTTATTGCCTCGATCGCTGGCTGCATCGGTGCACCTGCCTCGAACATCGCAGGGGCCATTGGCGCACCTGCAAGCAACATTGCTTCCATCCTTTCGACCATCGAAGAGAAAGCGGAAGCGGCCTAACGCACTGTCTAATCGGCGTAAGCAACCCTTACGCGTTGGAACACACATCTGAACGGAAAGAGCTGATAAAATGGCTGATCTGAAAAAACTGGCAGAAGACATCGTTGGTCTGACGTTGTTGGAAGCACAAGAGCTGAAAACCATCCTTAAGGATGAATACGGCATCGAGCCCGCCGCTGGCGGCGCTGTGATGATGGCGGGTCCTGCTGGCGGCGACGCTGGCGGTGCTGCTGAAGAAGAGAAGACAGAATTCGACGTCGTTCTGAAAAACGCAGGCGCGTCGAAAATCAACGTCATCAAAGAAGTTCGCGCAATCACTGGTCTTGGCCTGAAAGAAGCCAAAGAGCTGGTCGAAGCGGGCGGCAAGATCAAAGAAGGCGTCGACAAGGCGGAAGCCGAAGACGTCAAAGGCAAGCTGGAAGCAGCTGGCGCGGAAGTCGAACTGGCCTAAGCCGGTCTCGCGTTCTGAAGACTTTGAAAGGGGCCCCGGCGACGGGGCCCTTTTTTCGTATGGATGGATGTCGGGTGAGTTGGTCGCTGCGGCGGCAGTACCGGTCAACGTCATCGATTAGGACAGACCTCGTTTACGGTTTTGGCAACGCTTAGAGTAGGTCGAGGTCCTGAACATAGAAGTTCAAGCTGAAATCTTCGAGCACAGGTCCTCTGGCGCCGTTGTTTTCATAGACGATAACATCCAACGATTTTTTGCCGGTGTTTGCCTGGAAACCGCCCAGGAAGTCGTCGCCGATGTCTCCAAACAAGGCGTATGGCTCCACACCTTCGACCTTTGTGTTGCCATCCAGGGTCAGCCGAACACTTCCAACGCTTGACGTGCTATCAATGAGGTTCGCGACGACGGTCAGGTTGCGGCCAGCGACGGCGTCGTCATCGATGATCAAACCGTCCGTCAGGCCAACGATCTGTTGATCGGTATCGGCGTCCACTAAGAAGAACTTGAGGTATTGCGACAGGCCCGATGGGTTTGGATTGGGCTGCGACGCGTCAGAGACGTTCAGCGTCACGGTCGCGGTGTCGGTATAAACCACGGGCGCAGGAGCAGGTGCACTGGTGTCGATTGGCGACACGGGTTGGCTGAGGTGGCTGCCTGTGTTGTTGTTGGGGCCTGTGCCAAACGGTGTCTCGGAAAATTCCAGGACGATCTTGTCGATCTGGTGGCCCGCCGATCGTTCTGCCAAGAGGAAAGTTGAGATCTCACCGCCTATGACGGGGAACTCAATGGCCTTGCCAGTATAGTCGATGTTCTTGTTTGCCGTTATCCACTGGTTTGCAGTTCCGCCGGTCGAGAACGTCTTGTAAAGCCCGAGCGGCCCTTGTTCCTCGAGGGTCCGACCGCCCTGTGTCAGTGCATCGACCATGTTACCGCTGGCGTCCCGCAGGCCTGTCCATGTGTCGTTTGCTTTGGTCGTGTCGCCTTGGTGGCTGGAGACGAGATTGACGCGCACATAGCCGTCAACGTCCGGTCTAAAATCATACTCCAGAAACGTGTTTGCTTGGTTGGAGTGTGCATTGAAGTTGTCGGTCGTTGCCTCGATGTAGCCGCCACCAGACGGTGCCGCATGGCCGTTCGGCAAGTCGGACGTTGTCTTAAACGCCCACCCGCCAGGCGTATCTTGACTTACGGCGGCTTCTGCCTCGAAGACAAAGTTATCAGACCCGTTTGCAAGATATGGCGTCGCAGGCGGTGAGGGCGATGTGGTGTGCTGCACCGTGTACTCGAACGTCACTGTTGGCCCGGCATTTTCATCCACCGCGACAATGACGCTGTCACTGTCGAAGCTGAGCGTATCGAAGTCTGATGGGTTGGTCGCAGACACGGACGTGATGGCTAATGTGCTGCCAGCGTCGCGATTGTCATTGTCCAAGAGGCTGGTCAGGTCCAACGTACTACCGGACACAATGCCAATGGGGCCGTCGTCATTGGCAAAGTTGCCGTTTCCGATGCGGCCGTTTCCGCCAAAGGCAGGCACATTTTCCAGAAAGCTCTTTGCATCCAGCGCGGTGCCATTGGTCATGCCCGTTAGCGCATAAAAGAGCATTCCGGCGTCTGAAGGATCATTTTGTGCGTTGGGGTTCCAATTCTTGAGACCTTGCGCGGTGTTCATTATGCCGCGCGCTTCCTGGAAGTCCGAGTGCGTGGCGGAGTCGAGCCAGGACCAGTTGCTGTTATGGAAGCCGCGCGTGTTGTTGTTTCCGTCGTTTTGATCCTGGATCGTTGACTGCTGAACGTCGGGGAAATCCCTTGCAATATCGGCCCAGGTTCGCGCGGCCGTTGTGCTGGGGTCGCTGGGGTCGTTATGCAGGACGCTCCGTTCCTGGTTCCAGGTCGAGTGCGAGAGCATGGTGATGTTGGACAGGTTTGCCGGATCCGTGTTCTGGAGCGCCTGGTAGGTGGCCTCCATCGGGCCACCCTCAATGATCAGTACCTTCTGGCCAGAGTTGAAGAGCCCCACCAGCTTGGCTTTCGTCGCCTGCGTGTTGCTTTGATAGGATGACGTATCGATCCCAAGCTTGCTCGAAAACGCGGCCGCGCTGTTCATCTTTGACAGAAGCGCAGTTTCGTTTCGTTCGGCAAGGTTGTTGCCGTAGAGGAAGGTGGTTTTGTCCTCGATCCCGGCAGCTTTTGTGAGCAGTGCCGCAACTGGCATGGCCGCGATATCGTCTGGGTCATTATTGTTGCCGTCGAAATGGAAGATCACTTGGTCGAACTGGTTCACGCGTGCATCCGCCGACAGGTAGGGTGGCGAAGGCGCGGGCACTGTTGGACCGGCATCCGCGACGTTCACTGTGACGGTTCCGGCACCTTGGCCGCCCTGGCCATCGGACACCCAGTAGTTGATTTGCTGCGTGCCAGCGTCATTTGGCCCCGCCGTGTAAACAATTTGATTGTTAACGACAGACGCGCTGCCCGCGGTCGGCTGGCCGTTCAATGAAAGTGTGAGTGGATCGCCGTCCGGGTCGGCATCATTGCCCAAAGCATCTACGGTGACGGATTGGCCTTCTGTCACGGTCGCTGTGTCGTTGCCGACCACGGGGGCATCATTGACGGGGTTGACGGTTACGGAAACCTGCGCGGTCTGCACCGCGCCAGTACCATCCGTCGCGCGGTATTCGAACGTGTCCGAACCGAAGAAATCGGGATTGGGTGTGTACTGAAGGCGCCCATCGTTTGATATGGAAACGCGACCATTTGCGGGCTGTGTCGCGATGCCCGTTACAACGAGAGTGCCTTCGCCGCTGTCGTTTGCGAGCACGTCTATCGTCCCGGGCGTGTCTTCCTGCACACGCAACACATCAGCTTGAAGCGACAGCGGCGTGACCGGCGGGGGCGTCGGAGACGTTCCAGACCCTGGGTCTTGCTCAAACGTCATGGGTACTGAGTATTGCGCAATGACCCCGCCCGACTTCCGTGCCCCTGCATAGACCGTCGCCTGCAGGGTTTGCGCGGGATTGCTTAGGTCGAGGGTCCCTCCAAGGAAATCGGTGTCGCCTTTGTCACCGAACAGCATGAATGGTGGCGACCCTTCCACTTTGGTATGCGCGCCGAATGTCAGGACCACCGTCCCAACGGGCACATTCGGGTCGGCAAGGTCTGCGCCGAGTGTTATGTTTTTGCCGGCGTAGTCAGCGTAGGGGATCACCTCACCCGGTTGAATGTACCGGATAATTTCATCTGTGTCCGCATCGGCGATGAAGAACTTGAGTAACGAAGACGCATTTCCGGACTGTGCCACGGGCGCGTCTGTGGTGTTGACGGGGTCTGCCATTTTAAAGCTCTCTCCAAATAGTCCACGCATCTATCAGCGAAGCCGAGCAACCTGCAGTTTCGCAGGTGTCGCGGCTGACAGTGTTGAGTTGGGTTCGCGATGCTTCGGCGACCGATGCCGAAATCATCCATTCGGTGGTGACAGCGGATGCAGGCGCCACCATCAGCAGCGACACGGCGAAGCACATGATCAGGCGTGTCACGGATTTTTCCTTTTGGTGAGGATCGCTGGGGCGGCAACCTGCCACGACTAAGCCGCGCTGCGGGACTGACGGGTACGGCGTCCGGCGGCGCCGAGCGCGCCGAGGCCGCTTAGCAGCAGCCATGCGCCGGCGGGAAGGGGAATGGGGGCGACAGCCTCCAGGGTGCCCGAGCCTTCGAACCCCTCAACGGAAAAAGCCTTGTTCGTGCTGAATTGCAAGGGTGGAATATTGGCGGACGGAAGTAGCGTCTGCGGGCTCGTGAGGGCGTCTGTGAAGACGCTTCCACTGCCACTCAGCGTCAAAATGAAGTCATCGTCGCCATCAAAGAATACGGACCTCGACGTATCCTGGAAAAAGAAAAAAACCTCGTTGGTATCGAACGTGAACGCGGCGACGACATCGCCCAGCGCGAATGTGGTGTCATCCACGGTGAAGCCCGAGAACGCCGTCAGCGTGATGGCGCCGATGTTTGGCGGGTTCGTTGGGTCCGCAACGTCGATGAGACCGCTGAAATTCAAATCCTCGAAATTTGGGCCGGCGACGCCGTCGACCTCGATGCGGAACGACGCAGCGTCGGCGTGCGTCGCGATGCCGACAGCGAGCAGCGCCGCGGCGGTCAGAGCGTATGTTTTCATTGGAGTGGGTCCTTTTTTTGAGAGAGTAGGCCTAGCCATGAAGCCTTCAGGGGTCGACGGCGGGCGTTTGACCCGCCGAGATGCTCAGGCGCGGCGACGGGCGACGACGCCCAGCGCGCCGAGACC